>CAYTUA010000224.1:0-4115 GCA_964440855.1 uncultured Lentimicrobiaceae bacterium | reverse complement strand
GAGTCGCGCGAGCCGGCCATGCCAAAGTAAGTGCGCAATACACCAGTTACATTGAGCATTTTTCTTAAATTGTCGGGGTTGTCGGCCAGGTTAATTTGTGCGCGGGCAACCGAGCCGGCTTTCAGGTTAACAGCCACCATATTCGTGTAATTGGTTTCGTTGGGGTCGTCGGCAAGCAGCACATTGGTTACCCGGTCGAATGGTCCGGACAACTGAATGTCGTCATTGGAGCTTACCGAACTTACGTCTTTAACAGTTCCAACTATATAACCTTCAATCCAGCCGGTAACATAGGGAGTTGCATTTTGGTTTTCAATGGCTTGTGCAATGGTAAAGGGCTCGTCGAAGCTGCCGCCGCCGGTACCGCCACCGCCACCGCCGCCTCCGCCACCGCCGCCGTTTTCGTCGGTACCAATGTAAACATCGTCAAGGCGGAAGGAGGTTGATTCGGAATTGCTTCCTTTGTATTTAAATGCTACGAATACGTATTCGCCACTCATGAAATTGCTGAGGTCAACTGCACCCGATTCAATCCATGCATTGTCGCCATCTGATTCCTCAGCTACGCGCACATCCAGTTGGGTCCAGCTGGCCGCTGCTACATTAGCACCATCATAATCGGTTGATGCCCATACGGTAAGCCCGCTGTTATCGCTATGTGCCCAAAAAGATTTTGCGGAAACAAAATTCAGGTATTTGGTTTCGTCCATCTTCACTGGTGGGGTAATCAGCCAGGTGACCATGCTGCTCAAACCTGAGTTGTATCCTGTTGCCTGGGCATATTTGTTGCCACTGTATTCTTTTCCCTGCCAGCGGCGTGTGCCTGCCTCAATGATGTTGCTCCAGCCGGTGAAAGCAATGTCTGTATTTTCAGATGCTCCATCAAAGTTTTCATCTACTTCATCAACCGGATTCAGTTCGCCGGGCTCACCGCCTCCACCTCCGCCGTTATCAGTAAACCCACTTAAATCGTCAAGGTCTCTGAGGGTAAGTTGATACGTATCTCTGAAGATGCTCAGTACACCCGTAATACTTCCATTGTCGCTTGGTACGCGCTCACTTGCGAAGTTGGCATAACTGCTTGTCCTTACCACAAACTGGCTTACTTCAGCCTCGTTGATTCCTCGATTGGTGGCACTAACACCCTGTGGGGCCCACAATTCGCCCGGGTCCCTGAAGCTGATGTTGTCAATCTTAACCAGGGTGCTTACCAGGCTGGAATTGAGCTGGTTCAGGTTTATTGTTTGGGGTTCAGGTTTTGGACCTGGCAAGCTGTCGGGGTAAATATGATTCACCATCAGTACTTCGGGAAGCCAGCCGATGGAGCCATCATTGTCATAACCTAATTGGATAAGACCGTTGTAGTCACCAATATACATGCCTTTCGCCTTGATGAATATACGTTGCCCAAGCTTGTATTCATTGTATAGGTTGGTTTTGTCAATGGTTAATTCTATACCACCGGTTTCATCCTGCAAAATTATTTTCTTGTATAGGTTGCCACTTTCGTCGTTGGCAATCACAATTCCTTTGATGATGATATCTTCCTCAATCATCCGGAAGCCTGTGTAGGATGCTTTTAGTTCCTCAACTGTTGTATTGGCTTCAAAATTAACTGTTGGGATATACAGCGGGGGTGCATCAAAATCACCTTTCACGCATGAGCTGATAGCAATTACTATAAAGAGCAGTCCTGTAAAAAAATTATTTCTCGTTTTCATTGTATAATCTTTATCTGTTTTATTAATAGCTTTCTAAAATCTGAATGCGAAATTGAGGAAGTAATTGGTCCCCATCATATAAAAATATCTGGGCGGAAATTTATCCACGTTTTGCTCTTCAAAATCAAAACGTAGCTGTTCATAGCCTCCTGAACTGATGCCATTATTATTGAGTATGTTATTGGCCATCAGGTTAATTTGAAGGAAATATTTCCGTTTTATCCGGAAGGATTTACCAACCGAAACATCTACACTATAACCACCTGAAAGCATTTCCTGATCGGTTATTACAGAGCGTAGCGGATCGGTTTCGGCTATATCTGTAACAGCCCTTTGGGTGCGTCTTTCCGGATTGAAACTCAAATAGATATTATCAAAGTAATTTACATTTAAATTTACAAAAAGGTATCGGGGGCCTACCCATTTTAAACCAAGACTTCCAGCTGTTTGCGGCGTGCCGGTAACAAAAAAGTTTTTCAAATAAACCAGGGTGGTCGTATCAGGCCGTGAGCCGTTGTCAAAAGCGATGGTGGCTTGTGGCCGGTTGGTGTAGCGATAATTGCCCAAATTGAGTGCGCCTTGGAGCCACACATCATACAGCATATATACTTCACCACCCAGCTCAAGGCCCTGATGCGTTGTGTTGATGCCAAACATAATGTGGTTTACAAGCGTCCTGAAGTCGTCGTGATAGAAGGTCAAAATCTGGTTTTGGTTTTTGAACTCTGTATGGTAAACAGTTGCCCTGGCCTTCACCTTGGGTGCCCTTACATGAAAACTCAATTCGGAGCTGAATATTTTTTCGCTTGTCAGCCCTGGCGAAACATCATGCCTTGTCCTGGGGGATACAAATGAATTGCGCATATAAGGTGCCTGTGTAAGGTAGGCGAGGTTTCCTTCGAGGAACAGGCGGCCCGAAAACTTATAGGTGGCCCCGCCTTTGAGCCCGTAATCGATAAAGTTGTGTTTTTGTGATTGTCCGAGGGAGTTGTCGGGGTGGCGTCCGTTGCGCATATATCCTTCGCGCCAAAAGGTGGTTGTGGACAATTGTCCTGCCACAAAAAAGTCGATTTTGCGGTAAGAGAAATCCCCACTTATCCATAATTTGCCGCTTTGCTGTCTGAGGTCGTAGTTATAACCAAAAACATCCCCTTCCCTAATAACCTTGTTGGGGTCGTCCAGGTCGTTTTGAATCACATCGCCCTGGCCAAAATCGCGTTCTGCAAACTGGTCAATATCAACCCAGTGGGTGCCGCCAAGTAAGTCGTCAATGGTTTTGAAATAATTGACAGTATAATTCGAAAGTTCCACACCGCGGTTGATGGTAATATTGTCGTTCACCTGATGATTAATCACTGTATTCAGGTTTAGGTTGGTCATGTCGTTGCGGCGGTTTTCAAGAATGTATCTTGCTTGTTTGCCTTCATTCGCAGCAAGGTAATTGGCTTGGTAGAGTTTATTCCAATCAACCTGGTTGGTAGATGGATCATTTTCCCAACTGTCCCTGACCAAATTGGCTATTTCAGGGTTTTCGAACCAGCTGGGCAAATACCTGTAATAATCGGGTCGGGGGTCGGCTGAATTGTACCAGTTGAGTGCGGTGGTGCCGGTTTGACCAAACATATAAGATAAGGTGGTGGTGATATTGGTTTGGTCGTTGTATTTCCAGTAGTGGTTGAAAATAAGCACAGGCTGGTTCATGGTGCGAACGCGGGCATTACGCACTTCACCATTTTGGTATCCCCAATTGGGGTTGTAATAGTTTGTTCCCATAATGTCATACACTTCCTGGTATGAACCGCCCTGCATGCCACGTCGCACGGGTGCTGCAAAAGCCGTTAGTTCAACCGAATGCTTTTCGTTTATCTTTCGCTCTATTCCAACGTAATAGGCCCAGGCATCATAAAACGTACCGCCTACATAGCCTTCCTGTCCCCAGCGGCGCGAACCACTAACGGTCACAGCCCAGTTATTGGCCATCAGGCCTGTTGAGTGAATGAGCATGGTGCGCTGTGTGTAGCTTCTGTTGGATAAAGAGTATGAAAATTTGGTTTGTACCCTTTGGGCTGAAGGCCTGGTAATGATATTCGATATACCACCGATATTTCCAAAAGTATTTGAGGCTGTAAGCAGGCCATTTTCATGCGTGCTGTTTCGGGTAGCATCATTCAACCCACCCCACAAGGCCCACATGGTACGTCCTGTTTCGGCATCATTGATCAGTGAGTTGCCGATGTATGTTGGGGAAAGTTCGTTGTCATAGCCACGCTTCCTAAACCAGGCTTGGCCAAAGCTGAAAGAGGCAAATGAATTGAACACATCACCTGATGAATGCAACAGGCCCGAAATGTTTTCTGAACGGGCATCATTGTCCATATCGAGCATCTCAAGGTT
>CAYTUA010000223.1:0-5466 GCA_964440855.1 uncultured Lentimicrobiaceae bacterium | reverse complement strand
TATGAGTCAGTTGCTCTAACCAACTGAGCTATAGGCCCTAAATGCATGAAGTCTTCCAAACTCGTTGCAGAAATAAACAAGGCCGCGAAGTTACAAATTTGAAACCAAATTCTGCAAGTTTTTTTTCTTTCCTACTTCACCTCGCAACCATTGTGGAAATCAGCTGTTGGCGAAACAAAACATAATTTACCTTCGCTGTCTTCAGCCATCAGGATCATCCCTTGCGATTCGATGCCACGCAGTTTGCGTGGGGCCAGGTTTACCAAAATACTCACCTTTTGGCCAATGATTTTTTCAGGGGAATAATATTCGGCAATCCCACTCACAACAGTGCGCTTGTCAATGCCCGTATCGATGGTGAGTTTGAGCAGTTTTTTTGTTTTTGGCACAAGCTCAGCAGCAGTAATGGTTCCGGTGCGGATGTCCATCTTCACGAAGTCATCATAGGTGATGGTGTCTTTCTGCGGTTTTATTTCAGGGCCGGCGGCTTGCTTGTTGGCTTCTTTTGTATCCAGCAGCTTTTGCACTTGCGCTTGGATGGTAGCGTCTTCAATCCGCTCGAACAGCAAAACAGCTTCACCCAATTGATGCCCGGCAGGCAACAGGGTGGTTTGTGAGGCGTCGGTCCAATTTAACTGTCCTGTTTGCAACATTGCTGTAAGCTTTTTGGCAGTAAAAGGCAGGAAAGGCTCCCCTACCACAGCCAGTTTGGCCACAATTTGTAAAGAAACGGCCAAAATGGTTTTCACCCTTTCAGGATCAGTTTTGAAGACTTTCCAGGGTTCGTTCTCCGTCAGGTATTTGTTGCCCAGTCGTGCCAGGTTCATCAACTCACTTAGTGCCTCGCGGAAACGGTAAAGCTCTATACTGCTGCCAATCCTGGCAGGAAATGCATTCATTTGGTCCAGCGTTTCGCGGTCCTTATCAGTCAAATGATCCAAAGCTGGCACAAGGCCATCAAAGTATTTATGGGTTAAAACCAGGGTGCGGTTTACCAGGTTGCCAAAAATGGCAAGCAACTCGCTGTTGTTGCGTGCTTGAAAATCTTTCCATGTAAAGTCGTTGTCCTTGGTTTCGGGGGCATTGGCGGCGAGAACATAGCGCAGCACATCCTCCTTGCCCGGAAATTCTTCCAAATATTCGTGCAACCAGACGGCCCAATTGCGCGATGTGGAAATTTTATCATTTTCCAGGTTCAGAAATTCGTTGGCAGGCACATTCTCCGGAAGGATAAAACTGCCTTCATTTTTCAACATGGTCGGGAAAATGATGCAATGGAACACAATATTATCTTTTCCAATAAAATGCACCAGTTTGCTGTCGTTACTTTTCCAGTAGGGCTCCCAGTCCTTGCCTGTTTTCTGGCTCCACTCGCGGGCTGCTGAAATATAGCCTATGGGGGCATCAAACCAAACATAAAGTACTTTTCCTTCAGCATCTTTCACAGGCACTTTAACGCCCCAGTCCAGGTCGCGCGTGACGGCACGGGGCTGCAATCCCTGGTCGATCCACGATTTGCACTGTCCATACACATTGGTTTTCCAATCGTTTTTATGCCCATCAATGATCCATTCCTTCAGCCAGCCTTCGGCCTTGTCCAATGGCAGATACCAATGCTTGGTGTCGTTTAAAACAGGCACATTGCCGCTCAGGGCAGAATGCGGATTAATCAAATCGAGTGGGCTGAGGGAAGTGCCACAGTTTTCGCACTGGTCGCCATAGGCTTTTTCGTAGTTGCAATGTGGACAAGTGCCGGTAATATAGCGGTCGGCCAAAAATTGTTTGGCTTCTTCATCATAATATTGCTTCGATGTTCTTTCAATAAAAACCCCTTTATCATATAGTGTTTTGAAAAAATCTGAGGCGGTTTCGTGGTGAATAGGTGCCGAAGTGCGCGAATAAACATCAAATGAAATTCCGAATTTCTGAAAAGACGCTTCGATGATATGATGGAATTTATCCACAACCTCTTGAGGTGTAATCCCTTGCTGGCGTGCCTTGATGGTGATTGGCACACCATGTTCATCGCTTCCGCCAATGAACAAAACATCTTCGCCCTTCATGCGGAGGTAGCGCACATAAATATCTGCCGGTACATATACCCCTGCCAGATGGCCGATATGTATAGGTCCGTTGGCATAAGGTAGTGCCGAGGTTACGGTATAACGTTTGAATTGTGTACTTTTGGTGGTCATAGCAGGTTTGTTAAAGCCTGCAAAGTTAACCAATAGTTTGTATATGAGAACTCCTCCACGTCTTCAAAAAGGCGACTTAATTGCCCTGGCATCGCCGGCACGTCATATCAGCAAGGAAGAATTAATGCCCGCTGTGGAAATCATCAAGGCACGGGGTTATCGTGTGCAACTCGATCAGGATGCCCTGGCCATACACAACCAGTTTGCCGGCACCGACACGGACAGAACTGAGCATTTCCAGAAGCTGATTGACACATCTGATCTTAAAGCTATTATATGTACCAGAGGAGGCTATGGAAGTTTACGAATGATTGACAAACTTGATTTTTCTGCTTTTCGCAGAAGACCTAAATGGGTTGTTGGTTATAGCGATATCACCGTTTTTCACACCCATTTATTGCATTATGGGTTTGAAAGCATCCATGGTAGCATGCCCATCAATTTTGCTAAAAACACACCAGAAGCCTTGCAGAGTTTATTCGATTGTCTGGAAGGGAAAAGGCCCACTTACCGTGCCGGGAAGCATCCACTGAACAGGTGGGGGACTGCCGAGGGGACCTTGATGGGTGGCAATCTTTCCATATTGTACAGCTTGGTAGGTTCCTATTCATTCCCTAAAACAAAAGGAAATATTCTGTTTATTGAGGATTTGGATGAATACCTGTACCATATCGACCGTATGATGCTCAGCCTGAAGCGTGCTGAAGTTTTTGATGGTTTGGGAGGCCTCATTGTTGGTGGCATGACCGGTATGAACGACAACAAGGTGCCCTATGGTAAAACAGCTGAGGAAATTATCCGTGAACAGCTGAGTGGTTTTGATTTCCCGATCTGCTTTGGGTTCCCTGCAGGACATATTGACGATAACCGGGCCTTGGTGATGGGGGGCAGGGTAAGTTTAAATGTGGATGCAGAAGGTTCAGTCTTGCTTTCAACCTGATTCGTTTTCGTTATTTTTCTTCCTTTTTTCATACTTTTGTTCAAATTTCCACAACATGACAGAGGCCGTTGTAAACCTGAGTAATGTTTCCATTTTTCAAAAGAAAAACCTTGTTTTGGCAGGTGTTAACCTTGAGATCACAGCCGGCGAATTTGTTTACCTGATCGGTAAAACGGGTAGCGGAAAATCCAGTCTGCTTAAAACACTTTATGCTGAGCTTCCAACACTGGACGGGCAAGCACAAGTGTGTGGATTTGATTTACGCACTATCAAACCAGCACAAATTCCTTATTTGCGTCGTAAGCTGGGCATCGTTTTTCAGGATTTTCAGTTGCTCGAAGACCGCTCTGTTAGCGAAAACCTGGCATTCGTGTTAAAAGCAACAGGCTGGCGCGAAAAGGATAAAATCAATACCCGCATCAGGGAGGTACTGGAAGAAGTGGGCCTGGTGGCCAAAACATATAAAATGCCCAACCAATTGTCGGGAGGGGAACAGCAACGCATTGCCATAGCCAGGTCTTTGCTGAATTACCCCGAAATTATATTGGCTGATGAGCCCACCGGCAACCTCGATCCGGATACTTCCAATGGTATCATGCGCTTGCTCAGGCGCATCAGCGATAGCGGGCAGGCGGTGCTGATGGCCACACACAACTACAACCTGATCCATAAATTTCCATCACGCATTATCAAATGTGAAGAGGGTGCCATTATCAGCTCAGGAAACGAGCTCAATTAAGCGGCTTACATTGTGGCCGTTGTTGTAGAGTGTACCCAGTTTCAAACGTCTTTGGTTGATGCTTTCCTCATCAAATTCCTGCCTAAACAATTCTTCTATTTGTTTGATGATGGCAGCAGCATCATTGGCAATGATGCACAGGTCGTCAAGTGCACTTCCGCTGAGCATTTTGTTGTTTACCAAGCAGAAGCGGCCATTGTATAAAGTATTTAAAAGCTTTAATTTCAAGCCTGTAGCCTGAAAAGTAACAGAAATATTAATATGGGCGTTGTGAATCAATTCAAAAAGCTCCTCATCACTTGGGTTGGCAATCAACTCTATATTTGGAAGGGTTTCTATCAGGCTGATAAGCTGTGCTGAAGGATTCAGGCCTGCAATTTTCAGGGGTGTATTGATCTGGTTAAAAACCTGATTAACCAAAAACCTTACTGCATTTATATTTTCGGCAACTGATAAATTACCGTGATACAGCACATAATCGCCTTTCCCGGGTTTTATCCTGATGGCCTTGTGCGGGTGGAAAGCCGGCACAAATTCAACTTTTGGGAAATGTTGGGCAAAATAATGCTCATCTTTTTTTGAAATGGCCACAAGTTGATCTGCCTTATCCAATACTTTCTCAAACTTTTTCAGTTTGCTGGCTTCGTTAAAATAATAGTACTTTTTTAAAATTCCTGTCTCGGCTTTGGCCAGGTTCAGGTAATATTCATGTTCGATATTGTGCGTTCTGACAGAAATTTTTCTATCCTTCAGTCGTTCATCATCAAGCAATGAGCAGGTATGCAAACCTTCGAGTAGAATGGGGTAATTATCGGACAGAAGATTTTCGATAAGGGTGTTGCTGCTTCTTGAGCTGACGATATAGGGCAAACTTTTAAATAAATGCCGTTTGGACAAATCGCGCTGGTAGTAATGAACTGTATGGCAAACTTTTTCAAGCTCTGCGGCAGGTGTACGGCCATATTCAAAGCAATGCAGGTGGATTTTTACGTTCTTTTCTGCCAAAGCTTTTATCTTAAAGAAAACATCAATCACACCGCCATAATTGGCAGGCCAGGGCACATCGAAGGAAACGATATGGAGGTGTTTTTCAGTAGAGCTCTTCATATATTTTTAATAATCCGGTTTCTTCATTTTCCCAGCACAATTCCTGCGCTGCATGTTTCAGGTTTTTCTGCCAAACGTCCAACAATTCGGTATTGCTGATTGTGTTACGAATATCCTCTGCAAGAGCTTCATAACCCGTACTATGCGTAAAGGTTCCGATCTTGTAGTGCTTGATAATTTTACTAACTTCAGGCAGGGGTGTTGCCATTACGGGCACACCGGCTTGTATATAGTCAAACAATTTGTTGGGCAAACTAAATCTATAATTCAGGTTGGTGTCCTTGTCCAGGGTCAGGCCCAGATCGGCAAGCTCTGTATAAGCCATCATCTCTTCATAAGGCATACGTGGCAGAAACAAGATCCGATCGTGTAAGTTATTATTTTCAACAAATTGCTTAAGATGAGGCAACACATCCCCACCTCCGATAATCATCAGAAAGGCATCTGGCAGAAATTGCATGCCTTGGGCTAATTCTTCGCCACCC
>CAYTUA010000222.1:0-15316 GCA_964440855.1 uncultured Lentimicrobiaceae bacterium | reverse complement strand
CGTTTACTTCTGCTTCAAAAGCCATATCAGCTTTCCAGTTAATTGCTACTTTGTTGTTCATGTGTTAGATTTATTTAGTTTTAATTGAATCTGATTTGCCCGGGAATGATCCCGGCCCTGATGGAATCAATAAGCATGCCATTGGGCCTGTAGCGAAAAACATAGCCATCCTGCATATAATTTACCGCATCGGTAACCAGCACATGCGACAGAAGTGGATCCACGGCCAGGCTGTAAAAATTCCGAAGCCCCATTTCAATAAACGGAGCCTGCGGCAAATCGGGATCATCTATCGGAAGCCGGTAAATGCCATTGCTCAGGAAGTACAAGGTGTCGCCACCCGCATTGATACAAAGCTGCTGGGGTGAGGAAGTTATATCTTCAAAATACAACACCTGTAATTTTTCCAGGGTGATGGGATCGATACAGAATAGTGCCGGCGTTTCTTCATTCATATAGCCTCCGCTGCACAACACCCATAGTTTATTGTCCTTGTCGAGTACCATGCTATTGGGCTCCTTGGCTACTACTATGCTGTCAACCAACTGATCGCTCAACCAATCAATTACCATAATGGTGTTATTGGGAGCTGTTTGGTAATAATTGGACCAATTGGCCACAAAGAGCTTTTCGTTTACCGACAGCATGGCTTCACTGCTTTTGCCCAATCCAATGGCGCCCATATAATCAAGGCTCTGCGGATTAAAAAAAATCAGTGAATCAGATTGTAAATCAGAAATATAGGCCTTTTCAGCATTGATGAAATGAATTTGTCTGGGCGATTGCAATCCGGTTATTTTGGTCATATACGCCATGCTATTTTTATCTACAACATAAATCAACCCACTGTTGTTCACAACGATAAAGGCGCTATTCCGAAAAAACGACATACTGCTTGCCACATCGCCAAGTGGAGCCCCATTGGCTGCATAAAACATATTGTTGAACATGCGTGCTGAATCGTAGCTGTAAAATGACACGGAACTGTTGCCTACCGTAAAGTTTCCTTCGTTTACAACAAAAAAGCCCTGACCAAGGGTTCCGGGAGGCGGTGCGGGCATTATGTCATCCCCTTTGCAGCCCACAAAAATCATGACTGAAACAATGGAGAAGGCTATAGCAATCAACTTGAAATATGACATATTTATATTCTTAAAAGTACATACCCAACGCAGTATCAAATCAGTCCAAAATTAAAATTCATATAAACTTAATGAATATCAATTCCTTTCTGCATAAACAGCAGGTGTCGTAAGGTATTGAAAATCTCCCCCATATATTCCTTGATAGCACGCACACTTCCGGGCAGCACATACAGCAAGGTTTCATCCATCAGGCCAGCTACACCCCTACTCAATAGGGCATTGGGCTTCTCAGACCCAAACTTCATCCGGATGCTTTCCATAATGCCGGGAATTTCTTTTGTAAGCATAAGCCTGGCCACTTCGGGTGTGATATCGCGTGGTCCTATGCCGGTGCCTCCCGTTGTGAAGACCATATCGTAACGCTCCTCTTTGGCCTTGCGCAGAATAAAACGCAAGCTATCAGCATCGTCAGCAATCAATTTACGGTCAATCTTGTGATGCCAGCGGTATTGTGCAAAAAACCCTTCCAGCTGCTTGATTATTTCGGGGCCGCTTAAGTCGTCGTACTCACCACGTGAAGCCCTATCGGATAATGTGATAACCATCACCTTAAATACTTTTGGCAGGTATTCCACCTGATCACCCGCTTTGATGTTGCCTCCTTGCACTACCCTTGCAAAAATACCTTCCTTGGGCATCACACAATTGCCCACTTCCTTAAAAATGGCACAGGAAGAACCGTGGCATTTCTTTCCTATTTGGGTGATTTCCAACAATGTGTTGCCAATTTTCAACCGATCGAAAGGAGCCGTTTCATACAAAATAAGTCCCTCGGTGGTGATATTTTCTGCAAATTCACCAAAAGCTATTTGCCGTCCGGCTTCTTTGCTGAACTTCTCAAAACTCTCGTTCCCCAACAGGCTAACCTGCCGGTGCCATCTGCCGGCATGGGCATCCTGCTCCACCCCCTCCTTGTTCAAACGGATTTCGGGAACGGGTGTTTTAACAGTTCCTTTCTCTTTCGAAATATTTACTGAAATAACTTTTATTTTTTCGCGCATGGTCAATAGGTGCTATTACTTTCAAAAAAAACAACGCTTGGGGCAAAGCAGCTTTAAACCCTTTTCACCCTGCTGGCAAAATTATAAAATTTAATCACGGGACGTTCAGCCCCACTTACCCTATTAAATCAATCAAGTGGTTTGAGATGGAGCAAAATCACATTTTCAACGTGATGTGTCTGTGGAAACATATCTACAGGCTGAACAGCTTCAAGGGTATATTTTTTGCTCAGTATGGCAATATCGCGTGCCTGGGTAGCCGGATTGCAACTGATATACACAATCTTTGGTGGTTCCATGTTGAGCAATTGATCCAGCACTTTTTCGTGCATGCCGGCGCGTGGCGGATCGGTGATAACAACATCCGGTTTCCCATTCTCCGAGACGAATGCATCATCCAGCAAATTAGCCATATCACCTGCAAAAAATGAGGTGTTTTCAATGCCATTCAGTTCGGCATTGAGTCGGGCATCGGCAACAGCTTCTTCAACATACTCAACTCCAACTACCTTTTTAACGCTTTTGGCTATATAGTTGGCTATGGTTCCAGTACCTGTATAGAGGTCGTAAACCAACTCATCCCCTGTGAATCCTGCAAATGCAAAGGCTGCCTGATACAATTTCTCAGCTTGAACGGGATTGGTCTGATAAAATGAAACAGGACCGATACGAAAAACCACAGGCGGTTGTCCACTCACGGGCGACTGCATCTTTTCAGTAATATAGGAAAGCCCACTGAATAACTTCACAGGCAAATCATTGATGGTGTCGTTCTTTTTGGGATTGACCACATACATCAGTGAGGTAATTTCAGGAAAACGCACGGCAATTTCAGGAAGGATGATTTGCTCAATACGCTCATCCTCTTCGGCTACAACCAACACCACCATCACATCGCCTGTGGTGGCAGTACGGATAATCAGGTTGCGCAACAATCCCTGGTGCTGGCGCACATCATAAAAGGAGAGTTGATGCTTAATCCCCAAGTCGCGCACAAAAAGCCGGATGGCATTGGAAGGGTCCGGCTGAAGGTAACAATGTTCAACATCCAGAATACGGTCGAACATGCCCGTCAGGTGAAATCCGAGACCTTTTAGGTCGTCATCATTTTTGGTACCCGAGGGTGCGCCGTCGGTAAGCCATTTGCGATTCGAAAAAGTGTATTCCAATTTATTGCGATAATAGAAGTTATTATCGGAACGCAGAATGGTCTTGATTTCAGGAAATGGAACTTTTGCAATGCGCTCCAAACTGTCTTTTACCTGCTTTTGTTTGTAATGCAATTGCCATTCATAGTCGAGGTGCTGCCACTTGCAACCGCCACACAATCCGAAATGACTGCATTCAGGTGTTGTCCTTTTGTCAGATTTTTTATGAAAAAGCTGAATTTTTCCTTCAAAATAATTCTTCTTTTTTTTGTAATACACAATATCCACAACATCTCCCGGTGCCCCGTAGGGAATAAATACCACCTTGTTATCCGGTTTGGCAACACTAACTCCTTCTGCTCCAGCATCAATAATCTCAACCTGTTCCACCAATTCGTGCTTTCTCCTGTTTTTCATATATGATTTTATTAATATTTTTTCGTTGGCAAAGCTACAAATTAAAGCAGGGGCAAAATTCGGGACAAATCACGCTTTCTGAAAACAACAAAACAGACAACCATTTTCCATTTCACATGAGCAAATGCTATTTCACCTCATTTATAACTGCCATTAATCAATCGTGTATTTATACGCAGTTTAATAAAACAATAAATCAGCTAAATGCTGGTAAGCAAAATTTTACGTTTCTGTATATGATCAGGCATGTTTTATTGTAATTCTAACGCCAGAAAATCATGTACTTTTGTAAAAAACTAAAACGGTAATGAAAATCCTCCCTGTAGATAAAATCCGGGAAGCGGATGAATACACCATTCATAACGAACCCATTGCATCCATTGACTTGATGGAACGAGCAGCAACAAATCTTTATAACAAGATAAAAGTCGGGTTGGCAACAGGGCAGAGAATCCACATTTTTGCCGGTATCGGAAACAATGGTGGCGATGGACTCGTTTTGGCCAGGCTCCTTCATGACGATGGTTTTGAAATTAAAACCTGGATTGTGCATTACAGTGACCAATTCAGCCCGGATTTTCAAGCAAACCTGGAACGGCTAAAACAAAACAGCAGCATCTCTATTATAAAAAGTGAATCAGAAATCCCTGCTGTTGAAGCGGATGAACTTGTCATAGATGCCATCTTCGGATCAGGACTAAACAGGCCTGTAAGCGGCTTCACAGCCAAACTTATCGACCACCTGAACCAATCTGGAGCTGTAATCATTGCTGTCGATATGCCCTCAGGCTTGTTTACCGATAAAGCAGTGGATTCAAAAAAACAGGCCATCATCAAAGCAGATTATACCTATAGTTTTGAATTTCCCAAGCTGGCCTTTCTGATGCCCGAAACCGATTTGTACGTTGGCAGATGGGAAGTGGTCCCTATAGACCTGCACCCCGGTTTTATTGAACATGTTGAGGTGAAAAACAGGCTGATCGAAACAGCTTATATCAGCAGTATGCTTAAGCACAGGCCAAAGTTTTCGCACAAGGGCAGCTATGGCCACGCCTTGCTGATAGCCGGCTCAAAAACAAAAATGGGAGCAGCCATACTGTCCGCAGGCGCCTGCCTTCGCTCAGGAGCGGGATTGTTGCACGTACACTTACCTGTTGAAAACCATGCGGCCCTGCAAAGCATTTACCCTGAGGCCATGATCAGCTTTGATGACAATGACACGCATTTCAGCTGGCTGCCTGATTTATCGCCCTACAATGCCATTGCTATAGGCCCGGGACTCGGTACACATCACGACTCAGCCAATGCGCTGAAGCTGCTGATTCAGGAAAGCAAGGTGCCGATGGTTTTTGACGCAGATGCGCTCAATATATTGGCCGAAAACAAAACATGGCTTTCGTTTTTGCCTGCTGGCAGCATTTTAACACCCCATCCAAAAGAATTCGAGCGGCTGGCCGGTAAATTCACCGACAGCTTTGAACGCCTGCAGATGCAAATCGATTTTTCAGTAAGGTTCAAACTGTATGTAATTTGCAAGGGCGCGCATACATGTATCACCACGCCTCAAGGACAATGTTGGTTCAACACAACCGGCAATCCGGGCATGGCAACAGGTGGAAGCGGCGATGTACTCACAGGCCTGGTTCTGGGCCTGCTGGCGCAGCAATACAAACCATTTGAGGCCGCTTTACTGGGCGTGTTCCTGCATGGATTGGCAGGTGATATCGCAGCAGATGAAATGGGCATGGAAGCCTTGTTGGCATCCGACCTGAATAACAATATTGGAAAAGCATTTAAAAAACTAAAATAAACAAAAACCAAAAATGACACTTATCAAATCCATCTCAGGTATAAGGGGCACCATCGGTGGTTTGCCCGGCGACAACCTCACCCCGCCCGATCTTGTAAAATTTACTTCTGCATTTGCGGCTTTCATCCGGAAGCGGTCGGGAAAGAGCAATCCCGGCATCGTTGTTGGGCGCGATGCGCGCATCTCTGGTGCTATGGTGAACAAAGTAGTGTGTGGCACCCTGATGGCCTCTGGCATTGATGTTACAGATATTGGACTGAGCACAACACCTACCGTGGAAGTAGCCGTAACTGGCCTTAAGGTTGATGGTGGCATTATACTCACCGCAAGCCACAATCCTGCCCAGTGGAATGCCTTGAAATTGCTCAATGAAAAAGGCGAATTCCTTTCGGGAGCTGAAGGTGAAAAAATCCTGGAACTAGCCGATTCAAATGCTTTTGATTATAGCGAAGTGAAGCAGCTGGGGAATTATGTTAATGATGACAGTTGGATTGATAAGCATATTGAAATGGTGTTGCACCTGCCTTTGGTTGATGTTCAGGCTATCCGCAAAGCGGGCTACCGCATTGCCGTTGATGCCGTTAATTCAACAGGTGGTATTGCCATTCCCAGACTGCTAAAGGCTTTGGGTGTGGAAGAAGTTATCGAGCTGTATTGCACACCTGACGGGCATTTACCACACAATCCGGAACCCTTGCCGGCACATCTGACGGCCATTTCTGAATTGGTCGTAAAGAAAAAGGCCGATCTTGGCTTTGTGGTCGATCCCGATGTGGACCGCCTGGCCATTGTGGATGAAAACGGCGATATGTTTGGTGAGGAATACACGCTGGTGGCTGTGGCCGACTATGTTTTAAAACACAATCCTGGTACTACGGTATCCAATTTATCCTCGTCAAGGGCTTTGCGCGATGTTTCGCAATTATATGGCCAGCAATATTTTGCATCTGCGGTAGGGGAAGTAAATGTGGTTGAAATGATGAAAGCCAAAAATGCTGTGATTGGCGGCGAAGGCAATGGCGGGATTATATACCCTGATTTGCATTATGGCCGCGACTCCTTGGTTGGCATTGGATTGTTTCTGAGTCATTTGGCCCAGTCATCCATGAAATGTTCCAAATTGCGAGCTACTTACCCCAATTACCAAATGACCAAAAATAAGATTCAGCTGAACAAGACAATGGATGTGGACAATTTGCTCCATAAAGTAGCAGAAACATACAAAAATGAGGAAGTAAACAAGGTGGATGGGGTAAAAATCGACTTTGAAACAGGATGGGTACATCTTCGCAAATCAAATACCGAACCCATTATCCGCATCTATTCTGAAGCAGCCAACGAACAGGAAGCCAACTATCTGGCTACCAAAGTTATGACGCTTATCGGAAAACTAACAGCCAAATCTTGATAACTTTTAGGACTTGGCAAGTGCATTGAAATTGAATTGTATAACTTGCCACAGCACTTAACCCAATTTGGTGGCCATGACAAAACAAAAAGAAGTAAAACGTCGCAAACCAAAAAAACGTCGCTTCAAAACTTTAACGCTTAAGCTTACAGCCAAGCAAAGTCGATCCTTGCAAAATTATTGTGAAGCCAGGAATACAACCCCTATCAAGCTAATCAAAAAGAATATAGGGAAATATTTAAACGGCTTTGAAAAGGAAGTGCCTGAAAAGTACCGTGTTTCGGACAGGCAATTGGATATCTTTTTTGACGAATAGGCTCAATTGGATTCAAACAGCATGCGGTTCAGGATAGAGCGCCCGAGCGTTACTTCATCTGCATATTCAAGCGCATCCCCTATGGCCACCCCTTTGGCGATGGTGGTAACCCTTACCGAAAAAGGGCTCAACTGCTTATAGATATAATAACTGGTCGTGTCGCCTTCGATGGTGGCCGGCAGTGCCAAAATCACTTCCCGAACGGGCTCCTCCCCCATGCGACTCGACAAACTGGCGATATTCAACTGGTTGGGGCCAATGCCCTCAACCGGACTGATGACACCTCCCAGCACATGATACAAACCGTTGAATGAGGCTGTTCGTTCGATGGCCATCACATCGCGCATATCCTCAACCACACAAATGGTGTTTTCATCACGGCGCGGATTGCTGCATATGGTGCATACATCACTATCAGAAATATTGTGGCAACGCTTGCAAAAATGTATTTCGCTGCGCATCCGCATCAGAGACCGGGAAAGCGAATCGGTACGGATCTGTTCTTCGCGGAGCAAGTGCAAGGCCAACCTTAAGGCCGTTTTTTTTCCAATACCCGGCAGGCGGGAGAGCTCGTTAACAGCTGTTTCAAGTAAGTTTGATGCAAATTCAGACACTGTCTTTTTCTGCAAAAATACGCAGTTTGACAATAAGGAAGCAATATTAAGGTTTAGATTATCATCGATAACTATATCAACAAATGTTCAGCAGCCTACTGTTTAGCAAATTATGTAATTTTGTTCTTCAATCAGGGCAAGACACTTAAATCAAACTTTTAATTATGAAATTCAGCCTGGCATTTTTTCTACTCTTAATCATTTGCCTTCCTTTGCAGGCCCAGGACGAAATGCTCAACCAACTGGACAACCGTGGTCAGAAAGTGGGCACATGGCAGGGAAAATTCGAAGATGGAAAATTAAGATATACCGGACAATTCCGCAACGACCGCCCCTATGGAACGTTCAACTATTATTATCCTTCCGGAAAATTGCGGGCTACAAACACCTTTAGCGTAAATGGCCGTGTAGCCCACAACAAAACCTATTTCGAGAATGGCAAGCTCATGGCCGAAGGCAAATACGTTGCACAAAAAAAAGACAGCACATGGCGCTATTACGGCGATATCAGCGGTAAGCTTATTTTGGAAGAGGATTACAGCAACGATTTACTGCATGGCCAAATGAAAAATTATTTTCCCGAAACTGGTGAATTGTCAGAAACCTATGAATACAGTGAAGGCAAACGGCAAGGCAGCTGGAAGAGGTATTATCCCGATGGCAAGCTGATGACAGAAGCCCAATATACAGATGATCAGCTTGATGGTAACATCGTATTTTACCATCCCAACGGACAGCAAAATATTATTGGTCAATACGAAAATGGCATGCGTGTTGGTATCTGGAGAACCTATGATGAGAAGGGTAAACTAATTGAGGAAGAGAAGTTTGAATAACCCCAAGCTAAACTGCATCTTCAAAATAGCGCTGCAACTTCGGTAAGTGAATCAAAAACCATATTTCCATCCGCCTTCAATCGGGCTGTTGATTGATGGCCATTACTGAGCAGCACAAAAGGGCAGCCAATAGCCTCCGCCACCTCCTTGTCGTGTAAGGTGTCGCCTACAAATAAACAATCATGTGCACTGATATTCAACTTGCTTAACAATTGATTGCCCCTGTGAGTTTTACCTCCCCCTAAATGGTCCTCAATACCATAAGCATGTTCTAAATAAGGTATCAAATTGAAATGCTCAAGCGTCCTTTCAAGCAGTTGCTGTTCCATGGCTGAAAGCATGAATTGCCGCACGCCCTTCCTTTTGAGGGCATCCATAACAGACAGGGCATCTTGTTGCAGCCGGGCATTGTAAACACGATCAATATAAAGGTCCATATAGGCGAGTGCGGGAATTTCAAAAGCTTCAATAGTGAAATCAAAACCCAATGCCTGATAATAATCCTTTACCGGGAAAGTAAATATCTTTTTGTATGTAGCAACATCAATTTCAGCCAATTGCCGATCTCGCAACAATATATTCATGGATTCAACACAAATATCCACATCATCGAGCAGGGTGCCATTCCAATCCCAGATAATGGCTTTGGGTTTGTTCCCACTGGCTTCAAAACCTGCTGTTACCTGCACCATCTTGCGCGGTCCTCAACATTGGCTTTGCCAAGCTTTTCGGCCATTAAAAAATCCTCACAACCTGCCTGAACACTATTGAATATAAATTCATTCAATAAGCCCCTGTTGTAGTAGGCATCTGCATACTCGGGATTTAACTCAATGGCTTTGTTGTAGTCCTCCATGGCTCCATCGACATCCTTCATATTTCGGCGCAGATTTCCACGGTAAAAATAAGCCTCATGCGAATCTGGATTGTATTTGATCGCTTTTTCAAAATTCTCGCTAGCACTTGTATAGCGGTTGTAATAGAGATCGGCTATACCTTCGTCGAGGTGATGCCGGTGCTTATCCATATTGGGGCCACAGGCCTGAAAAGCGGTTAAAGCAAGTAAGATGAGAAGCAATCTGCTCATAGCTATTTTTTTTTGCGAAAATACATATTTTGCCGGTATTGGATTGCTTGTCGCGTCAAGGAAACCGGGTTCAACGAACCATTGATGTTCAAAACCCTGTTTATAAGTGAGTCCTAAAGAAGATGCAGACTTCGAAAACATCTGTATATTTGCAATGATTTTGGTGTCCATAAAAACCTTGCGGTTTTGGACTTAAAATGGGAATCGGGTGAAAATCCTGAACAGTTCCCGCTGCTGTAAGCTCATTCACATGCTTTCGAAAATCTCAGGCCACTGTCCGCCAACCGTCGGATGGGAAGGCTTTCGAAAGCGAGTAAGTCAGAAGACCTGCCACAATCACTAGTTATCCAAAGCTTTCGGCGAAAAAGCTTGTCGGTGAAATAATCGCTCTTGATTACGACAAATTTTCCTGATGGTTTTGAGGTGTAAATAATTTATTAACCTTAAAACTGTTTTTATGAAAAAAACCCTACGCTTTACCGCAGCCCTGTTGCTGTTGATGGGTGCCCTGCCATGGGTAGGCCAAGCCCAGCAAACACTCAACCAGGTAATCACCATTTCTGGAGGCGCCTATTCAAATCCAAATGATTACGTAACAGCCTGGACCTTAAACCCAACCGATGGCACCTCGAATCAATTTGACCAAATCAAAACCCAGGCCGTCCAAAGTGCTTACATTCATGAAAACCACTTGTATGTTGCAGCCACGGATTCGCTTGTGATGTATGATTTAGACAGCCATGAACGAGTGGCTGCCATCGCTTTGGATGGTGTCAATTTTCTGTTGGCGCATGGTGAATTGCTCTTTGCCAGTATTCAATTTCCCCAGGAATCTGATTTTGTTAAAGTGTTTAACAGAAATGATTTAAGCTTTATACATAATGTACCTGAGGTTTCTGATGAAGCAGCCACCATGCTGTATCATGCGGATAAAATTTACGTGGCAGTTCCTGGCAACTGGATGAGCACCACTGGTAGTGTGGCCATCCTGGAAGCAGCCACCGGTCAATTCATCGAAGAAATTAACCTAAGCGAACAAGCCATGGGCATTCACAGCCTCTATGTGTACCAAAACAAAATTGTGATGGTAAACCGCTCCGCCTGGGGAAGTACAACTGGGGTTATCAGTCTTTTCGACCCCACCGACAAAACCATTGAACACCATCTGTTTAACCACCACATCGGCAAAGGCATAAGCCTGAAAGGGGATTTACTCTATTGTCTGATTGACGATGGTATCGGATCGATCAACCTGCAAAGCATGACCATAGAAAACCCTGCTATCGTGCCCGATCCCGGTTCAGGCAATTATATATATTTCGCCGGTGTGGCTTTCGACCAACTGAACGATCAATTCTATGCCTCAACTACAGATTACGTCACTTTCGGTAGTGGTTTTGTGTATGAACTTTCAGGTGAACTGAGCTCGCAGTTTGACGCAGGTATCTCCACAGAAGCCATTGCCTTTGACTACAGGACCAATACCGCTGTTCCGACCAACCATTCAGAAAAACATCTTTCCCTTTATCCAAACCCGGCGCAAAATAGCTTACATTTCGGCGGGCTGACCAGCCCATCCTCCGTTGAGTATTTCATTTACAACCAACAAGGTCAAATTATGGCGAAAGGAAGCCTGAAAGAAACAACAAAAACATTGGACATTAGCGGGTTAACTCCCGGTTTTTATTTGGTCCGCCTGATCAGTGCTTCAGGAATTTATGAACAGCAAAGCTTTATCAAACTATAAGCCATATGCCAAAAAGCTTCATGCCCATATTGCTGTTCATTTCGCTTGCTTGTCTCAATCAGGCATTGCAAGCTCAATTTCCGCCCGCTGCCGGTCAGCAAGGCACTGATGCTATGTATGTTGACAGCTCAGCTTTTATCGGCTGGGCTACAGGCGCCACAATCGAAAGGGGCTGGCAACAGATTGGGCAAGAGCAGTTTGGTCCGGCAAGCTTTGGCCAGGAAGCATCTGCCATTGGCAAAGCCGATTTGGATGTAGTGAGTTTGGGTGACGGTGGAACAGCCATTTTAACATTTGATTACCCACTTGGAGATGGTCCGGGCCCTGATTTTGCAGTATTCGAAAACAGCTTCAGCGATACCTTCCTCGAACTGGCTTTTGTGGAAGTGAGCAGCGACGGGGAACATTATGTCAGGTTTCCTGCGTTTTCATTAACACAATCGGAAACACAGGTAGATGGCTTTGGTCAGCTGGAAGCCAGCCTGATTCACAACCTGGCCGGAAAATACCGCGCTTTTTATGGAGTTCCCTTTGACTTGGCCGAGTTGGCTGATTCATCAGGGCTTGACATTCAGAAGGTCACCCACATCAGAATTTTGGATGTGATAGGCTGTATTTTACCTGAATATGCACAATTTGATGCAACCGGAAATAGCATCAACGATCCGTGGCCCACCCCCTTTCCCTCGTCGGGCTTTGATTTGGATGCTGTTGGCGTTATTCACGATCAAAGGAACCTCTCGCTGAAAGATCATCACGCAACAGCTTTTCAGGTTTACCCCAATCCTTTTACAACCCAAATCCACCTGAGCAACACAGGCCACGAAAGGATTGAATCCATTCAATTAATTGATATGCAAGGGCGGGTATGTATGGAAATGACCGAGCCGAATAACGGCGACTTGTTTAGCACGAGCAATATCAAGCCTGGTGTTTACCTTTTGATGATACGGACCAAGAAAGCAGTTTATCAGCGCAAAATGATCAAAAAATGAAGCTAAGGAAATTCCATATCATCCTATTGCTTATTGTTTTGCCGCTTATCAGCCATGCAAGCAACCCGCCCGACACCTTACTACTGAAAACGGTCGAAGTAAAAAGCAGTCGCCTAAAAGCTTCAACAACTGCTACGCGCCGGCAACTGGATACCTTAAGCCTGCAAGCTGCGGGGCACCAAAGCCTTGGCAACCTGCTGATGGCGCACAGCCCTGTTTTCATCAAGCAATATGGCCCTGGCAGCCTGTCAACAGCCTCATTCAGGGGCACATCTGCCAACCACACCCTGGTTTTGTGGAACGATATCCCTTTGAATACACCCCATTTAGGGCAAGTTGACTTTTCGAGTATTCCCGTTTTCCTTGTTGACGATATCGGGTTGTTGTGGGGCAGCAGTGCAGCGCGTGTGCGTTCGGGCGGTATAGGTGGGGTAGTTTCAATTGAAAACAAAACTGAATTTAACAAAGGCCTACAGCTAAATGCTTTGCAATCAGCCGGAAGCTATGGCAGCAGTGGAAATTTTTTATCTGTTGGCTATGGCAACAGTAAATTGCATCTGCGCACAAGGGTTTTCAGAATGACTGCCGAAAACAATTTCAGTTACCTGAACACCGCCCTTATTCCGGCCAGGGAAATGAAGCAGGAGCAAGCCAATTTTATGGATTATGGTATCTTTCAGGAAATCAGTTTGCTGGGAAAGAAATCCTTGTTGAAACTGATTAGCTGGAACCAATGGAATGAAAGAAATCTGCCGCCGATAATGACAAACCTGGAGCGGGGGGGCAATCCAAAAGAATTCAGAAACGATCGTTTTCACCGCAATTTGATTTCCTATACCTATCACTATAGCGAAAATGGAAAATTCGAAATAAAATCAGCCTGGTTTCTTGAGGACCAGCACTATTACCTGCACACCACCACGGCTAACCCGCAACAAACTGTTAGCCTGATCGATTCAAGGAACAAAGCAGAAATGTGGCATAATATTATTGGTTTGGAACATCGCTTGGGTCCTGATATAAGCTTCACAGCACAAGTTCATTATGACAGGGAGCATGTGGCCTCAAGCAATTATGAAGGTATCCAGAGCCGCAACCGCCTGGCAGCTTCCACAGGCCTAGAATACAGCTTTAAACAAAGGCTTAATGCCCGTGCAAACCTGCGCCAGGATTTTATTGACGGAAGCATGGATGGCTTCAACCCCTCACTCGAAATAAGCTATGTATTGCTGCCTTCGGCAGGGTTGACAGTGGCAACGGGCCTGAGCCGAAACCACAGGCAACCCAACCTGAACGATTTGTATTGGTTTCCTGGTGGTAACCCCGACTTATTGGCCGAACAAAGCAACACGGTGGATGCGCATATCACCCACAGCTTCGTCCTTGGTGAACACAGCATCACCAACAAAGCAGGCCTTTATGTTTCAAAAATTAACAATTGGATACAATGGCGCCCAACGGCATACCGTTTTTGGGTACCTGCCAATATTTCGCAGGTGCTGGCCAGGGGCCTCGACTGGCATACCCATCTGCAAGGCAAAGCAGGCCCGGTTTCCTACAAACTGTTGCTAAATTATGCTTTCACACTTACAACTGATGAAAGCCCCGTGGCCCGGTTCGAAAATAGCGCAGGAAAACAGCTGATTTACATTCCCAGGCACCATGGCAATGCCTTTATTCATCTGGCATACAAAAAGATGCATCTGCAATGGTCCACCAGCTATACCGGCAGACGAAGCACCAGCCTGAACCAGCACCAGTCGTTTACGGCTGTTCTTCCGGCCTATACGCTGCACCAACTAAGCATCGGAAGGCAGTTGGTGAGTAGTTTTGGCAGCTTTACGCTCGATTTTCGCATTCAGAATATTTTCAACAAAGATTACCAGGCTGTACTGTGGCGCCCCATGCCCGGCCGACACTTTGAGGGAAGTATAAGGTATCAGCTATGAGGGGAGTGAGGGTGGCTTTGGTTTTATTTACTGGTGTTTCGATTTCCATTTGTTGTTGTGTCCTGCCCCTTTTTTATCGTTTTTTCATTGGTCATTTTCTTCGTAGTAATAGGAGTAGTCAATCCCTATCATAAACATTTCGCAATCGTTTATTTTGGTGGTAAGCTCATTTTCTAAAAGTTTTATTAAAACACTACTTTTGGTTTGGCTTAGCATCATGGCGTTCATATAATCTTGTTTGCTAATTCTACTCCAATCTACGCATTTTTTGAGGCGTTTTTTCAGTATCAAATCCAACCATATTCTGGCGCTTCTGCCATTGCCCTCCATAAAAGGGTGTGCAATGTTCATTTCTACATATTTGTTTACGATTTCGACAAATGTAGTTTCGGGCATTGCTTCTATTTGCTTTAGAGTATCGCCTAAAAAATGTGATGTGGCAAATTGAAAACCACCTTTTGAAAGATTCTTTTGCCTGATTTGTCCGGCAAAATCATACAATCCGCCAAACAAATAAGCGTGTATTTGCTGCAAACCTTTGGTTGTGCCCACTTCTATGCTGTTGATAAAAGAACTTTCAAACAATGCATACGCTTTTGTTTTGCTTTTGCCATCTATACTTTCATCACTGAACGTAAACCATTCAATAAACCGGTTTGCCTTTTTGCCCGGAAATTCTTTGCCTAAAGCAATAATACCAGTGTAATCCAACATATCGGTTAAATATCGTTTACCGTCATTTGCTAAAAGTTTCAGTTGGGTAGTGGCACTAACCAACTCGCTTTTTTCCTTTTTCAATTTGGCTTTAAGATATTTCCAATAATTCCGGGTTTTGGTGTAGTC
>CAYTUA010000221.1:0-5533 GCA_964440855.1 uncultured Lentimicrobiaceae bacterium | reverse complement strand
CCCTTTCGCCCGTTTTTAGCTTAAAGGTGTTTTTTGTGAGGTATTGCCGTGTCACTACTTTTTCGCACAACGCTTCGGGATAGGTAACGATCAAGGTTTTGCGTTCGCTGCTGCTTACCCTGCCCAGCACTTCGGTGCGGGAGAGCATATAGGTGTTGTCAGGCTTTTCGGGTTCATAGGGCCTTTTGTATGAGGTAGGATAAAACAACACTTGTTTGAGATTGTAATCCACTTGCCGCTCATCAAAAAGGTTTTCAAGATCATTGTAAAAATAGGCTGCCGACTCTTTATCAGGGCAAATAATCAGGTGTTGTCCGCCAGCAATATCTGTGGTTGCAGCAGTAAGGGCTGTTTTTGATGAAGCCAGCAGTCCTGAAAGCTGCAAACGGGTACCATGATGCAATTGGCCGGCCAGTTCTTTTGCGGCCCTGTAATTACGGTAAATTTCGAGGAGGGTGTTTTTGCTCAAAACTGACTTTTATTAGGCCTGCAAAGGTACAGAAAATGGAGGCACTGCAGTTGTTTATCCAGCATCACTTATTTTGACCAATACCTCTTTTTGGAGCAAGCTTAACTCCTTGCCTGCTACACTGATTAAGCCTTCCTTACGGAATTCACTCAAAACCCTTACGGCATTTTCACTGGTAATGGCCGACAATTCGCCCAGTTCTTTCCTGCTCAGGGTGAGCACAAATTGATCTGATTCGTGCAACTGTGCCAGATAAATCAAACTTTCCGCTACTTTGGCCCGAATCTGTTTTTGGTTTAACGATACAAGCTTTTTCATAATGGAAGTAAGGGTTTTGCTAAACGATTGGTTGAGCATTTGCTGAAAATCGGGGTTTGCATGGTACATGCTTTTTACCATGTTGATATCCACCTGACAGGTTTGGCAATGGGTAAGGGCTGTAACACTGTATTGATAATCGGGACTACCGAAAATTGCCGTCAGGCCTGTATAATTTGCTGGCATAAGTATCCCAAGTATTATCTGTTTGCCAAATAATCCATTGACAAACATTTTAGCATTGCCTGTTTTTATGTTGATGGCGTGTGTTATGGGTGCATCTTGCTGACAGATGGTTTCATGTTTCTTGTAAACCATCTGCACAGGTTTCAATTCATGCTGCAGTCCCATCTCACGGGCAGTGAAATAAATATCGCATTTCCACTGGCAATGCGTGCAGTTTTTATCAGTTTCGATCAATCGCATATAGGCTGTTGCATCCGACAAATATACTTTAAAAAACTGTTGTAAAACAATGTTTTTAAGCACTGTTAAAAATATAACAATATAGTTGATAATTCTTTAGCTTTGATGCTTTTTAAGCATGATGTATAACTTCGATAAAATCAATCAAAATTAAAAAGGAGAAAATATGCACGGACCTGCCGCAAAACTTGAAGCAGACAAAGCCGCAGCCAAAAAAGCGAAACTGGGAGTAATCCTGTTTTTATTTTATACGCTGGTGTATGTCGGATTTGTAATGATTGGGCTCACCGACCCTGAACTTTTGGGTAAGCCCATTATTGGGGGCCAAAACCTGGCCATTGTTTATGGATTTGGCTTAATCATTCTGGCCATTGTCATGGGATTTATTTACAATTTCTATTGCACAAGGATGGAAGATAGTATGAACAGCAAAAAACAGGAGGGTAAGTCATGATTTACGATGTATCAATTTGGGCTGTACTCATATTTACTTTTTTTGTGGCAGCAGTGTTGGGGCTTTCCTTTTATTTTGCCCGTAAAACCAAATCAGCAGCCGGTTATTATGCTGCCGGCGGCAATATTCACTGGGGTGTAAATGGTATCGCTTTTGCTGGTGATTATTTGTCAGCGGCCTCTTTCCTAGGTATTTGTGGGATGATTGCCTTTTCGGGATACGATGGCTTCCTCTATTCAATTGGCTATCTGGCCGGCTGGGTGGTGGCATTGTTTCTGGTAGCCGAACCACTAAAAAGGCTGGGTAAATATACCTTTACTGATGCGCTTGATGCAAGGTTCAATTCCAAATCAATCAAGCTTACAGCCTCAATCAGCACCTTGATTGTATCTATTTTTTACCTGATCCCCCAAATGGTTGGTGCCGGCGACCTGGTGGTGCCTTTGCTTGGCTTGCCTCATTATGTGGGTGTGTTGATCGTGGGTTCTATTGTTATCTTTATTGTTGCCACTGCTGGTATGACTTCAACCACTTATGTGCAATTTATCAAAGGAGCCTTACTCATAATTTTTTCGACTATTCTTACAGTTTATATCCTGAACAACGGACTCACGCTGTCCCCTGGCGGCGAGAAACCAGACTTTGAACGTTATGAAGCAGTTGTTGAGAATGGCAAACTCATTGGCCTGACAGGTGCTGACTACAACTTTGAAAAAGCAGTTGAAGCTAATGGGCACACCTTTGCCAAACTCGAAAAGCAAGGCGTTAACCGCTGGTTCAAGTTGTCGGATGATGGACTGTATCTGGATGAGATGTTGTCCACTTCAATGGCTGAGGATGGTACAAAGTTGTACAATGGGGAGCCCAAATCCGAGCGAAAGTTCTATCAGGTTGGCCACCTTACGAGCATAAAAGTAGATGGACAGCAAGTGGAAGAAACGGGACCGCTTGGGCCATTTGAGTTTTTTACAGCCCTTGAGAATTCCGAATTGGTTCGGTTTACCCGACAGGAACTTCGCGATGAAAACACCACCGTTTGGTACCAGAATCCAACAGCAGGGGCTGATATGGTAAAACCGGGTCTTTTGCTCAAAGTATCAAGCAAAGCTGGGGCCACTTTCTGGACGAAACTCAATTTTGTTTCGCTGATGCTGGCTTTGTTTTTGGGTACTTCAGCTTTGCCACATATTCTGATTCGCTACTATACGGTTGCCAGTCAGCGGGCAGCGCGCAAATCAACCATCGTTGCCATTGCCGCCATTGGCTTTTTCTACATCCTCACCATGTATATGGGGCTTGGTGCCGCCATCAATGGGGTGCTCGATCTGGAAAGCAGCAATATGTCGGGTCCGCTATTGGCCAAATATTTTGGAGTTGGGCTTTTCTCCATTATATCAGCTATTGCTTTTGCAACTGTACTTGGCACTGTTAGTGGTCTTATTGTAGCTTCATCGGGAGCCATAGCGCACGATTTTCTCGACAATTACCTCGATATGAAGATGGACGACAAGAAAAAAGTCATGGCTGGAAAAATGGCAGCCTTTAGCGTTGGGATTCTTGCCATCGTGCTTGGTATCCTTTTCAAAGGCATGAATGTTTCCTTTCTTGTGGGTTTGGCTTTTGCCGTGGCTGCCTCGGCCAACCTGCCTTCGATTCTTTTCCTGCTATTCTGGGAGAAAACAACGGCAAAGGGAATTTCCTGGTCTATTGTTACAGGAATAACTTCATCTGTTTTGCTCATTTTACTTTCGCCCTCTATGTTTGATCGGTACGGCCTGAGCAGTTCCGCAGCCATTTTTCCGATTGACAATCCTGGTATTGTATCTATCCCACTGGCCACTATTGTTCTGGTTGTAGTTTCATTGATGTCACAGAAAGACAATTCAAGAAAAGTAGAAAATTATCACAATGGATAAGATGAATTTTAAAAACATCGTGGGGGGAATCCTCGCATTGATTTTGATTTCCCCTTTTCTGCTAATCGCACAGGATAATCAATCCGATCCCAAACATGGTATCAGCTTTTCGGGCTTTATTAAAACTGACTATTTTTTTGATAGCCGCGAGAATTATACCATCCGCGAGGGGCATTTTCTTTTGTATCCCAAAGAAAAGCAATTTGATTCTGATGGGCTGGATATCAACGATAAAGCATCTTTTAATTTCTTGTCCATACAAACAAGGCTTACTGGAGAAATAAGTGCCCCGGATGCTTTTGGGGCCAAAACTTCCGGTGTGCTCGAAGCGGATTTTTTCGGAAATGAAGATGCTGCCTTTGTCGATAATAACGGTTTTCGATTGCGGCATGCTTTCGTGAAATTAAACTGGCAAAAGACCGAATTGCTTGCCGGGCAAACATGGCATCCTTTTTTTATCCCTGCTTGTTTTTCAGGTGTCATATCATTCAATACCGGCGCACCCATGCAGCCCTTTTCGCGCAATCCGCAATTGCGTTTGCAGCACCGCTTGGGTAAGTTTAGTTTGTCCGGTGCCTTATGGGCGCAACGCGATTTCACCAGTCCGCAGGGATCGGCTTCCCTGCGATATGCCAACAGGCCGGGGATGAGTGGCTTGCTGATTTACGAACATAAGAATACAGAAAACAACCACAAGCTGATCGCTGGTTTTGGAGCCGATTACAAGATGCTACAGCCGCTGCTGGCAACCACTAAGGGCACGCAGCATTTCGTTACCAATGAAAAGGTAAAAGGGGTGTCGATTACAGCATTTATAAAACATGAAAATCCCGCTTTTACTTATAAGCTGCAAGCCATCTATGGTCAAAATTTATATGATCTCATTATGCTGGGTGGCTATGCTGTGCACGATATCATTGATACAACACGGAATAGGGTTAACTACACCACCTTAAACAGTTTGACTGCCTGGACGGAATTCCACACCAATGGGCCAAGGATGCAGTTTGGTTTTTGGGCAGGCTACACCCAAAATCTGGGTGCAAGGGAATCTATTCTGTATTATTCCAATCAGGTGGAGGGAGCGGCTGCAACGGTACGCGGCAGCAATATCAAATCAGTTTTGAGGCTGTCACCACGTATTGTCCTGAAGAGTGGTAAGTTTAATTTTGCTACTGAGCTGGAATATACAGCTGCCGCCTATGCCACCAAAGATGACAAAGGACAGCTGAACAGGGATGGTTTTGGCCTGATTACCAACGCGGAAACCATTGCCAATTTGCGTGTGCTTTTTGCAGTTATTTATCATTTTTAAGATTTGTAAAAACCCCCATTCTTTTGGTTTTATAGATAAAAAAACCGCTTCCCTTGAAGGAAAGCGGTTTTTTTTGTGTTTATGGGAGCGGTTTTTACATCATGCCGCCCATGCCACCGCCCATTGGGGGCATTTGTGGTGCCGGGGCATTTGGGTCTTTATGCTCAACCAGCACACATTCAGTGGTAAGGAGCATGCCTGCAATAGAGGCTGCATTTTCCAAAGCTACGCGGGCAACCTTAGTGGGGTCAATCACGCCGGCTTCAAAGAGGTTTTCGTACACATCTGTGCGGGCGTTGAAACCAAAGTCGTCTTTGCCTTCTTTTACGCGGTTCACTACAACAGAACCTTCCATACCTGCATTCTCAACGATCTGGCGCAATGGCTCTTCCAAAGCTCGTTTGATAATTGCCATACCTGTAGTTTCATCGTCATTTTCGCCTTTTACACCGTTAAGTGCTTCGATAGCCCTGATGAAAGCAACGCCACCACCTGCAATAATGCCTTCTTCGATGGCTGCTCTTGTTGCGGCCAGTGCATCTTCAAAGCGGTCTTTCTTCTCTTTCATTTCCATTTCGCTGGCTGCACCTACATAGATAACGGCAACACCGCCGGCCAGTTTAGCCAAACGTTCC
>CAYTUA010000220.1:0-14493 GCA_964440855.1 uncultured Lentimicrobiaceae bacterium | reverse complement strand
CGAAAAATCGTTGAACTTACTAAAGGAATGCGGGATAAAACTTTCAAATGGTGACCGGAAGCTCAAAGCCGAAGCAAAGAATTTCCCTGTTGAAGTTTTATTCCTCAGAGATGATGATATTCCGCAATATGTTGATCAAGGTGTTGCAGATATCGGCATTTTGGGAGAAAATGAAGTGTGGGAGAAAAATAAGAACGTGCTGCAAGTTGAAAAGCTTGGCTTTGCCACATGCCGGCTTTCTTTGGCCATTCCGAAGGACGAGAATTATACCGGGTTAAATTACTTTCAAAACAAAAAGATTGCTACCAGCTATCCCAAAATTTTGCAAAAGTTTTTCAACGAAAAACAAATCAATGGCAGCATAGAAGAAATTGGTGGTAGCGTGGAAATTGCCACAGGTATTGGTTTAGCAGATGGCATCTTCGATATTGTAAGCACAGGAAGCACCTTGTTGATGAATGGATTGAAAGAGGTGGAAGTAGTAACCAAAAGTGAAGCTATACTTATCTCAAACACCAATTTATCGATTGAAAGTCAAGCGATACTAGACAAACTACTTTTCAGGATAAAAGCAGTAAAAAGCGCCGCTGAAAATAAATATATTTTACTTAATGCCCCCAATGCGGAGCTGGAAAATATCTGCAAGGTATTACCAGGCATGAAATCGCCCACAATTTTGCCTCTGGCTCAAGCAGGGTGGAGCAGTTTGCACTCTGTGGTGAAGGAAGATGAATTCTGGGATGTAATTGACCAGCTCAAAACCATGGGGGCAGAAGGAATACTGGTAGTGCCCATTGAGAAAATGGTCGTGTGATTGTCAATTTAAAAATGAATAATTCAGCCCCATGAAAACGATAAAAAACCCAAACAAAAAAGACTGGCTAAAACTGATTGAGCGGCCAGTATTTGATGTGTCCGAACTACATCAAACAGTAAATCAGATATTTGATGATATCAGAAATAATGGCGACAAAGCCCTTGGTAAATACACACAACTTTATGACAAAGTAGCGCTCAATTCATTTTTAGTTGGTGAGAAAGAAGTGGAGGAGGCAGAGAAGAAACTATCGGAACCGCTGATAAATGCGATAAAATTGGCCAAAGGCAATATTGAAAAATTTCATGCAGCACAACAAGAAGAAACACAATTTATAGAAACCACCAAGGGCGTAAAATGCTGGAGAGAAAGCAGGCCCATTGAAAAAGTGGGCATCTATATTCCAGGAGGAACAGCACCTTTGTTCTCTACGGTCCTGATGTTGGGTATTCCGGCAAAAATTGCGGGCTGCAAAGAAATCGTTTTGTGCACTCCTCCCGATAAAAGTGGCGGCATCAATCCTGCCATATTGTTTGCAGCAAAATTGGTTGGTGTTACTTCTATCTTCAGACTAGGTGGCATACAGGCTATTGGTGCTTTGACTTTCGGCACAGAAACCATTCCCCGGGTGGATAAAATTTTTGGTCCGGGAAATCAATTTGTAACTGCAGCAAAACAACTTGCGCAAAACTTTGGTTTGGCTATTGATATGCCGGCCGGTCCAAGTGAAGTCCTGATCATTGCTGATGATTCGGCCATTCCTGCGTTTGTTGCAGCTGATTTGCTTTCTCAAGCCGAACACGGAGCCGATAGCCAGGCAATTCTATTGTCAGACAAATCATTGCTGATAGAAAAAGTATTGTCAGAAATCGCAGAACAGCTCAAAGAATTGCCGCGCAAGGAGGTGGCTCAAAAAGCCTTGTTAAATAGCAAAGCAATCCTTTTGAAAAACATGGATGAATGTGTTGAATTTAGTAATGAATATGCTCCTGAACACTTGATTTTAGCCTGCAGAAACTTTAAAAGCATCACCCATAAAATAATGAATGCCGGCTCGGTTTTTTTAGGAAATTATAGTTGCGAAAGTGCAGGCGATTATGCCAGCGGCACCAATCACACCCTGCCAACCAACGGTTTTGCACGCAATTACAGTGGCGTATCTTTGGATAGTTTCGTAAAAAAAATCACATTCCAGGAGTTAAGCTTTGAAGGCATTCTTAACATCGGCCCGGCTATAGAATTCATGGCAGAAGCCGAGCAATTAAGCGCTCACAAAAATGCAGTCTCTATAAGATTAAAAAGATAAAAGATGGATATTCCTATTCAAGAACTCGTTAGAAAAAACATACAACTTCTTGCCCCCTATTCCAGCGCACGAACAGAATTTACGGGGCAAGCAAATGTGCTTTTGGATGCCAACGAAAATCCATTTGGCACACATAATCGTTATCCCGATCCCTTGCAGACCGAACTTAAAAAGAAATTGGCTGCAATTAAAAACATCAATCCGAATCAAATTTTTTTAGGAAATGGAAGTGATGAAGTGATTGATTTGGCGTTTCGTATTTTTTGCGAACCCAATAAAGATAAGGCATTAACCTTTGTTCCTACCTATGGAATGTATGAAGTAGCAGCCAATATCAATGCTGTGCAGCTTATAAAACTGCCATTGAACAGCGACTTTCAGATGGATAAAACTAATTTACAACCGTTTCTTTCAGACGATGCCCTGAAACTTATTCTCCTCTGTTCGCCAAATAATCCAACAGGAAATTTGTTGCATACACACGACATAGAATATATTCTCGACAACTTCAACGGCATCGTTTTGATAGACGAAGCATACATTGATTTTTGCAAACAGCCTTCTTTTACTAAAAGGATCAAAGCCCATCCCAAATTAATTGTAATTCAAACACTAAGCAAAGCATGGGGGTTGGCTGGATTGCGTGTGGGTATTGCCTTTATGCATGAGCAAGTTTTGTTTTACTTCAACAAGGTAAAAGCACCATACAACATTGGATCCCTCCATCAAAAGGCCGTATTGGAAGCGTTGGGTAAAGAAGCGGAATTTTACCAAAACATAAAGACGGTGATTGCAGAAAAAGAAAAAATGGTTTTAAGGCTTCAAGAATTTAAAAGCATTCAAAAAATTCATCCCTCTGATGCCAACTTCCTGTTGGTAGAAGTTGAAGATGCCAACATGCTCTACAAAAAACTGATGAAAAAAAGAATCATTATCAGAAACAGGGATTCGGTTGTAAAAAACTGTTTAAGGATTACAATAGGCACACCCCAGGAAAACGAACAATTGCTAAACGCGCTAAAAGAAATAACACATGGCTAAAAAAATATTATTTATCGACCGGGACGGAACTATTATCAGGGAGCCTGAAGATTATCAGATCGACAGTTTTGAAAAGCTCGAATTTCTGCCTTATGCAATCAGCAGCCTTTCCAAAATTGCCAAAGAGCTGAACTATGATTTTGTAATGGTAAGCAATCAGGATGGCCTTGGAACAGATTCATTTCCGGAGGAAACATTCTATCCGGTGCAGAATTTTATCATCAACACCCTAAAAAATGAAGGAGTACAATTTGTCGATATTTTTATTGACCCCTCTTTCGAACATGAAAAAAGTCCTGCGCGCAAACCCGGAACGGCCATGCTGGGGAAGTATATTTATGGCAACTACGACCTCGAAAACTCATATGTAATCGGGGACAGAAAAACAGATATACAGTTGGCTGAAAATATGGGTGCTCAATCTATTTTTATCAACACGGACAAAACGGAGAAGGCTGCGCTCGTTACAACAGATTGGAACGAAATATACCAATACCTGAAGGCTATTCCAAGAATTGGGAAAGTAAGAAGAGAAACACTTGAAACCTGCCTGTTTGTGGAAGTGAATCTGGATGGCTGCGGACAATCATCAATCGACACCGGTTTACCATTTTTTGACCATATGCTGCAGCAGATTTCCAAACATGGAAGTTTAGATTTGACGATTCAGGCAAAAGGCGATCTGGAAATTGACGAACACCATACAATAGAAGATACTGCCATTGCATTGGGCGATGCCTTTTCACAAGCGCTGGAAAATAAAAAGGGCATTCATCGTTATGGATTCCTTTTGCCAATGGACGATTGTTTGGCTCAAGTAGCAGTTGACTTTGGTGGACGGCCCTGGCTTGTTTGGGATGCGACTTTCAAAAGAGAGAAAATAGGAGATGTGCCAACAGAATTGTTCTTTCATTTCTTCAAATCTTTTAGTGATCAGGCCAGATGTAACTTAAACATCAAAGCCGGGGGAGAAAACGAACACCACAAAATAGAAGCTATTTTCAAAGCCTTTGCCAAGGCCGTGAGAATGGCTGTGGACAAAACAGAAGAATACAACATACCAAGCACGAAAGGAAGCTTATGATAGCCATACTAAAATACAATGCAGGCAATGCAACATCTGTTGAAAATGCCATAAACCGACTGGGATATCAAACGGTGATAACGGATGATATTGCTTTGCTTCGGTCTGCCGGAAAAATTATTCTGCCCGGCGTAGGAGAAGCAGGAACGGCAATGAATTATTTGAAAGCAAAAGGATTGGATGAGCTTATAATTTCGCTCAAACAACCCGTCCTTGGTATCTGTCTTGGCATGCAGCTGCTATGTGGATACTCAGAAGAAGGCAACACAAAAACCTTGGGCATTTTTGATAGTGTGGTGATGAAATTTCCACCCGATGACATTGTGCCACATACCGGCTGGAATAATTTCACCTCCCTGAAAGGTAAGTTGTTTGAAGGCGTTCTGAGGCAAGACAACTGCTACTTTGTACACAGTTATTATGCTGGTATCAGTGAAGACACCGTTGCCATAACCGATTATATTTTGCCTTTTAGTGCAGCTTTACAGAAAGACAATTTTTATGCAACACAATTTCACCCAGAAAAATCAGCAAAAATCGGATTTCAGATTTTAAAAAACTTTTTGAGCTTATGAGAATTATTCCTGCAATAGACATTATCGACGGTAAATGTGTACGCCTTAGCAAGGGAGATTACACAAGCCAAAAGATATACTATGAAAATCCTTTGGAGGTAGCTAAATCATTTGAAGATATTGGTATTCAATTTTTGCATTTAGTAGACTTAGACGGAGCCAAAGCCAAACAAATTGTCAATTACAGGACTTTGGAAATATTGGCTTCCAAAACAAGCCTGCATATTGATTTTGGTGGTGGTATCAAAACTCAAACAGATATAGAAATAGCTTTTGAATTGGGCGCTAGGCAGGTTACTGTGGGTAGCATTGCCGTTCAAAACCAGGCGTTGATGCTGGAATGGATAAAAAAGTACGGTGCAGACAAAATCATTTTGGGAGCCGATTGCCAAAACCGACAAATAGCTACCAATGGCTGGCTAAAGAGGAGCAATATAGATGTTGTTTCCTTTATCCGGGAATATGAGCGCAAGGGCGCAAAATACAGCATTGTTACCGATATTGATAAAGACGGAATGCTTGCGGGTCCAGCCTTTGATCTTTATAAAGAAATCCTTTCCAAAACGAAAATCAGCCTGATTGCAAGTGGAGGAATTACCACAATAGAAGAAGTCAAACAATTAAAGGAATTAGGTTGTGAAGGGGCGATTATCGGGAAAGCCATTTACGAAGGAACGATCAACCTTAAAAAATTAAGCGATTTATGTTAAAGAAAAGAATTATCCCCTGCTTAGATATAAAAAACGGAAGAACCGTAAAAGGGATCAACTTTATAGACATCCGGGATGCCGGCGACCCGATTGAGCTTGCAAAGCGCTATGTTGAAGAGGGTGCTGATGAACTTGTGTTTTTGGACATCACAGCTACCCACGAAAAGCGAAAATTGTTATCGGAGCTCGTTACACGAATTGCCAGGGAAATCAATATTCCATTTACTGTAGGGGGCGGCATCAAATCATTGGAGGATGCTCAGGCAGTTATTAAAGCAGGGGCGGATAAAGTCAGCATCAATTCTTCCGCTGTTAATAATCCCGGCTTAATCACTGCCATCGCCAACGAGTTTGGTAATCAGTGTGTGGTAGTTGCCATTGATGCTCAATTGGAAAATGAGGATTGGATAGTATGTATAAATGGCGGAAGAATTCAAACCAAGTTAAAAGTTTTAGAATGGGCCATCCAAGCAGAAAAACTTGGCGCCGGAGAAATCTTATTGACATCGATGCAAAACGACGGCACAAAAAGCGGCTTCGACATAGGTATTACCAGCCTCGTATGCCATGCTGTTTCCATTCCGGTAATTGCATCGGGTGGAGCTGGTGAAAAAGCACATTTTAAAGAGGTGTTTGAAAAAACAAAGGCAAGTGCTGCCTTGGCAGCAAGTATTTTCCACTTTGGTGAGATCCCCATCCCTGAACTTAAGCAATATTTAAAAGACACAAATATTCCAATACGATGAACATAAATTTTAATAAAACCAATTCCTTAGTACCGGCAATTATTCAAGACAATGACACATTGCAGGTTCTGATGTTGGGTTATATGAATGAAGAGGCATATGCTAAGACGATGCAAGAAAAAAAAGTTACATTTTTCAGCCGTAGCAAAAACCGCCTCTGGACCAAAGGGGAAACATCCGGTAATTTTTTACTGGTGAATGATATTCGAGTTGATTGTGATATGGATACCATTCTGATCAAAGCCACACCAAAAGGTGCAACTTGTCACACAGGCAGTAAAAGTTGCTTTAAGGAGGAAACCGCTAAAGGTTTTTTATATCAACTCGAAAAAACCATCTCACAGCGTATTGATAAGAATGATGCAGAATCATACACCAACAAATTGTTCCGGGGCGGCATTAATAAAGTAGCTCAGAAAGTAGGCGAAGAGGCAATAGAACTAGTTATTGAAGCCAAAGACAACAACGATAATTTATTCAAAAATGAAGCGGCTGACCTGCTGTATCATTTCCTGATTTTACTCAAAGCAAAAAACATCAAACTTGAAGAAGTAGAAAAAATATTGCTACAGCGTTCAAAATAGCCCGGCAGGGAATAGCATATTTTCTTGAATTTAGAGGCTTATTGGCTGTGCTACTATGTTGCTTGTTGCTAACAAGTATGAAACATGAAACATAAGGAATACTCTGATTGCAAGGCGTTGTACGGAGATGTCTTATTAAAGTGCCAATGCAAATTTCGTTCACATCACCCTCTTCACCCTCTGCTCCAGCAGCATCAAATCGGCCAGGACGATGGCTGTGGCGGCTTCGATGACCGGTGGAACGCGCAGCGCGATGCAGGCGTCATGGCGTCCGGTGATTGTTAATTCTTTTACATTTTCATGGGCGAAGCTGTAGGTCATCTGAGTTTTTCCGATGCTTGATGTGGGTTTCACAGCCACCCGGAATACCAGGTCGTTTCCGTTGGTAATCCCACCGTTGATGCCGCCGGCGTGGTTGGTCGAAGTTTTTCCATCGGCAGAAATGATGGCATCGTTGTGCACGCTTCCTCGCATGGCAGCGGCAGCAAACCCGCTTCCAAAATCTATTCCCTTAATGGCCGGGATGGAAAAAACAATGTGGCTGATTAGCGATTCAACTGAATCAAAAAATGGCTCTCCCAACCCAACGGGCAGGTTTTTGGCAGTACATTCAATCAGCCCACCGACGGAATCTCCTTCAGCCATAGCATTTTCGATGGTTTGCTGAATATTTTCACTACCGCCGGCCTTGAGTAGTTTTGATGAGATTGATATGGGTTTAATGATCTTTTTGGCAATAACACCGGCTGCAACCAGCGCCACGGTAAGCCTTCCGGAGAAATGACCGCCGCCGGAGTAGTCGCCAAAGCCGCCGAACTTGTGCAAAGCGACAAAATCGGCATGACCAGGACGGGGTTGTGTCCGAAGATTTTCATAATCAGCGGGCTTGATATTGGCATTTTCAAAAATGATGGTCAATGGTGCACCAGTGGTTTTGTCGTTGAAAACCCCACTAACAAAATGCGGCTGGTCAGCTTCGGTGCGGGGTGTCGTTCCTTTGGCACCGCTTTTCCGGCGGGAAAGATCGGTAGTGAAGTCGGCCTCCGAAACAGGCAATCCTGCGGGACAGCCATCCACCGTCACTCCGACGGCTTTTCCGTGCGATTCGCCTAAAATGCTGATCCTGAATAATCTGCCAAAAGAGTTCATGTTTTTCTGAATTAGATTTTTGTACTAATATTTGCTCCCACCGACGACATAGAAGTGAAAAACTCCGGCCACGATTTGGCTACACATTCTGCGTTGGTGATCGTCGTTTCTCCGGTTGCAGTCAGCGCCATAACCGTTCCAGCCATTGCAATCCTGTGGTCGGTGTGCGAATTGATGAGGCTCCCGCGGGTTTTTCCTGCTACAATCCTCATTTCATTTTTATCAATTTCGATGTTGACGTTCATTTTCCCCAATTCCTCCTTCAAGGCTTTAGCGCGATTGCTTTCCTTATGGATCAACCGGTCGACGCCGTAGATGACTGAAACCCCAGCGCAATGAGCGGCAAGGACTGCAAGTGGCGGAAAAAGATCAGGGCAGTGGGTGGCATCAAACTCAAATGCCTGCAATTTTCTTGATTTAACAATGATTTCCTGATCTTCAAAAGTTATATTTGCTCCGGCGCTCTTCAATGCATCTATAATTGCCCGGTCAGCTTGTTTGGAAGTTAAGTCGAGTCCTGAAACACGAAGATTACCATTGATCGCTCCGGTTACCAGCAGAAAAGCGCCTCCACTCCAGTCGCCTTCGGTATTTAGCACAGCAGGCTGATAATGCTGATTGCCTTTGATAAAAAATCGCTGATAACCCTCAGGTTGAATGCTGATGCCAAAGGATTTCAGGACTTCGAGAGTCAAATCAATATAGGGACGGCTTTTCAGATTTTCCACTATCAGCAGGGTATCCTCCTTTGCAAGCGGCAACGCCATCAACAAGCCTGAAACAAACTGAGAACTTTCCGAGCCGTTCACCACCACAGTTCCCCCTTTTGACGGTCCGGCTAATTTCACCGGCAGGGTCTGCGTTTTGGAAATCATATTTACACCAAGCTGCTGAAGCGGTTCGACAATATTTCCTAATTTCCGTTTCAGCAACGTACCCTCACCGTTTATCGTCACTTTATCATCGAACAACGAACCTATCGCGATCATCAGGCGGGCAGCCAGTCCTGATTCTCCGCAATGGAAAATTCGTTGTCCTGAAAAATCCGGATTGCCCGAGATACTCATGTGCCCGGTGTGAAAAGTCACCTTCGCTCCCATTTCGCCGGCAATCGTCAACATAGCCCTGGCATCATCGCAAGTGGAAGGATGATGGATTTTTGATTCGCCTTTGGCAAGCATGGCCGCTGCTACGAGACGGATAAAATGACTTTTGGAAGGCGGCGCCATGACAGTGCCCGAAAGTTGTGAAGAAGAAACAGTTGCTCTCATATTATTAAATCTTGATTTGTCGGATAACGCTCAGCGGCAACTCTTCAACAACCGCTTCTCCGACTCCTTTCAAAAGTACGAAGTGGATTGAGCTATCCACTCTTTTCTTGTCTTTGACCAAAGCTTCAAAAATAAGTTCGGGCTGAAGCGTTTGAGCCACCGGAAGTTCCAGTTTTACCAGTAAATTGATGATTCGATCCAAATCATTTTTGCTGAGGTAGCCTTTCTCTTTTGAAAACCTTGCTGCGATGACCATTCCGATGCTTACGGCGTTTCCATGACTGATCCCGGCTCTATTCTCGATGGCATGGCCAAAAGTGTGGCCAAAGTTCAGTTTCCTGCGTTCGCCGGTTTCCTTTTCATCCCGGTTGACGATGGCAGATTTGATCTCCACCGAACGAAGCACCAATTGCTCGATCGCCTCCTCACGAAGGTCCATTACGGCATCCGTGTTTTGCTCAATAAAATCAAGCATAGCCGCATCAGCAATCAGGGCGTGTTTCACAATTTCAGCCAGGCCGTTTGAAACCTCCGACCGGTCAAGGGTTTTTAAAACCACCGGATCGCAAAGGACAAAATCAGGCTGATTGAACACCCCGACAATATTTTTAAAACCATCGAAATTTACTCCGTTTTTGCCGCCAACGCTTGCGTCAACCTGCGATAGCAGCGTGGTGCTAATAAACCCAAACCGGAGGCCGCGCATAAACACCGAAGCCACAAAACCGGCAACATCGCACACAATCCCGCCGCCAATCCCGAGGATAAAAGTACTACGGTCGGCGTTCAGTTCGAGCAATTTCCGGATAATCATCTGAACGGTTTCGATCGTCTTGAATGACTCCCCCTGCCCGATGATTACCACCGGAAACTCTTTCCAGTATTGGCCATAGAGCTTATTCACCACCTGATCGGTGATGATGATCGTACGATTGCCAGGCAGATAATTCCTGAAATTCGACAAACTCTCACCAATCAGCAACCTGGAAGACCCCGAACTTCCCTTGATCTCAATGACTGTCATCAGATTCATTATTTTTTGTAGCCGGTAAAGTTAACCCATTGTTCATTACCGTCATTTGTTTATTGATGGACTCCTGATGGATGGCCGTAAAAATCCGGTCAATGAGGTCATTGCTCAAGCTACGTTCAATGCCTTTGTGACGAATGCTGGTGATGATTTCATCCCAACGCGCCGGCTGCAAAATCGTGATGTTGTTTTGTTTTTTGTGTAATCCGATGGATTCGGCAATCACCATGCGTTGCTCCAATAAATCAAGTAATTCCTCGTCATACTTGTCAATTTTATGCCGCAGCGTTTCGAGCGAATGGATCACCGCCTCGTCGGCGATGTTCACACTTCTCAATTTCAGCAGCGACAGCAATTCGATGAGCGATTTCGGAGTAATTTGCTGCTGCGCATCGCTCAGTGCATGGTCGGGATCATGGTGCACTTCGATGATAAGGCCGTCATAGTTGAGGTCCATTGCTTTTTGTGAAACCCTTTTCAACTCGCGGTTTCCACAGATATGGCTGGGGTCGGCCAAAATCGGAAGGGTAGGCAATCTTCTTTTGAGTTCGATAGGGAGCTGCCATAGCGGGTGATTGCGATAGGGTGATTTTTCATAAGTCGAAAACCCACGATGGATTGCGCCCAATTTCGATATTCCGGCCTGGTGAATCCGCTCGATGGCGCCAATCCAAAGTTCAATGTCAGGGTTTACCGGATTTTTCACAAAAACCATGATGTCAGCGCCGGCTATGGTATTGGCAATTTCCTGCATGGCAAAAGGATTGGCTGTGGTGCGCGCGCCGACCCACAGGATGTCAATGCCGTGTTTCAGCGCTTCGTAAACATGACGCTGGTTGGCAACCTCGGTAGCTACCATCATGCCAGTTTCCTGCCTTACTTTTTTCAGCCAGGCGAGCCCCTTTTCCCCTACGCCTTCAAACCCGTTGGGATGCGTTCGCGGTTTCCAGATTCCTGCCCTGAACATATTGATGCCTTCGTCACGAAGTTGGTGCGCGACAGTATGCACCTGCTCCTCCGATTCGGCGCTGCATGGGCCGGCGATGAGGAACGGGCGCTCTTTCATACCGATTCCCCACTCGCTGATTGGTAAAAATTGAATGGGTTTCATATTTGATTTTTGTGTTTTTACTGGTTAATAATTTTTGCTTATTCGGAATAACCAACATCAATGTGTTGATGTTGGTTACAATATCTTTTTAATTTTATTTGCTTTGATGATCAATTCATTGATTTTGCTGCTTTCCAGCGTTTTGATGGCCTCCCTGAAATCGCTCAGTTTATCCATGTAAGTATCCAGCACTTTAATCACATTTTCGGCATTTTGGGCAAAAACCGGCGTCCACATCTCTGCTGAACTTTTTGCCAGACGCACCGTTGAATCAAAACCGCCGCTGGCCAGGTCGAAGATGTGTTTTTCATTTTTTTCCTGATCCAGCACTGTTAAAGCCAGGGCGAAAGAGCTGATGTGCGAAATGTGCGAAACGTAGGCTGCGTGGCGGTCGTGGCTCGACGAGTCCATAAATACCGGGCGCATGTTGAGGGCCTCGTACATGCGACGAACCCTTGCCAGCGCCCTGATCTCCGACTTGTCAGCATCGCAGAAGATGACTGCTTTGCCGTCGAATAATCCCGGAAACGCCGCCCAGGGTCCCGTAAACTCGGTGCCGGCCATCGGATGTGAAGCGACAAAGTGTTGCCGTTTTGGGTGATATTTTACTACCTGACATATCAACTCCTTTGTGGAGCTGGTGTCAGTTACGGTTTGCCGGTCAATGCAATCGAGTGCTCTGGGGAGTAGTTTCACTGTGGCGTCAGCCGGAGTTGCAAGGATAACCAATTCGCACTGTTCGATGGCCTCTTCCATTTCACAAATTTCATCTACCAGCCCGATATGCAGCGCCGTTTCAGCATGAAGTTGATTGTTGTCAACGCCGATGATACTTTCGGCATAACCGCTCTTTTTCAGGTCAATAGCCATCGAACCTCCGATCAATCCCAATCCTATTATTGTTACTTTCATGTTGCTGGTTGATTAAATTGTTTGTTGTTTATCCCAATCCGGTCAAGAGCCTCCCGGAAAACATCCTGGCTGCTGCACAACGAGATCCTGATGTGATTTTTACCATTTGAGCCAAAAATATCGCCCGGGGTGATAAACAGTAAATAATTGGCCAAAATCAAATCTGAAAAACAAATAGCTCCGGGAAACTCTTCGGGGATGCGCCCCCAGAGAAACATTCCCGACTGGCAGTCGTCAAATTTTACCCCCAGTTCGTCGAAAATGCCGCCGGCAAGTTGGCGACGTTTTTTGTACTCCATATTGATGCTTTCATACCATTCCGGCGGGCTTTTAAGGGCTTTAACCGCTGCAAGCTGAATGGGTTTGTACATTCCGGAATCCATATTGCTTTTAACATTCAAAATGGTTTTAAGATAGGAAACCTCACCAGCGACCATCCCCATTCGAAAACCTGCCAAGTTGTGGGATTTACTCAGGGAATTAAGTTCTATCGTTACTTCTTTGGCACCTTCGACAGAGAATATGCTTAAGGGTTGATCGTTGAGGATAAAGCTGTAAGGATTGTCGTTGCATATCAGTATCCGGTTTTTCTTTGCAAAGCTGACCAGTTTCCGGAAAAAGCCTACAGATGCCTTTGCTCCCGTGGGCATGCTAGGATAATTTATCCACATCAACTTAATTCCTGACAAATCCATCGCCTGCAACTCATTCAGGTCAGGCATCCAGCCATTTTCAGGCTTCAAATCATACTCAATCAGCCTCGCTCCCACAAGTTTGCTCACAGCGCTGTAAGTGGGATAACCGGGATTTGGGATTAACACACCATCGCCGGGATTTAAAAATGCCAATGAAATATGCATGATCCCTTCCTTCGACCCCATCAGCGGCAAAATTTCGCCGGCAGGATCAAGGTCTATCCCAAAATACTTTTTGTACCACCCGGCAAAGGCTTCCCTGAGCGCCGCGATTCCAGAATAACTTTGGTAACCGTTGCTTCCTTGCTGCCGGCTCTGCAGCCCCAGTTCGCTGATTACCTCCTCATGCGGCATCAGGTCTGGACTTCCGATGCCGAGGTTCAGGATATTTTTGCCTTGCTGCTTCAGCTCTTCGAGTTCGCGCAACTTTGCGGCGAAATAATATTCGTTCACTGTATGTGTGCGTACAGCCGGTTCGATGATCATATTGATTGTTTTTGGTGGATTGTTTCAAATGTGTCAAGGCCGTGAAGGTATTCGCCAAGGATATGCATATCATCCAAAAGCGGCTCAATGGCAGAGAGGCATTGGCGAAATCGGGCATAGTCAGAAAAGGCTACATCCACATAAAAGAAATACTGCCACTCCTGCCCTAGAATGGGCAGCGACTGAATCTTGGTGAGGTTGATGTCGTAAAAGGCGATCACGCTCAGTATCTTTGACAAACTGCCGGTTTGATGCAACAAACTGAAGCACAGCGAGGCTTTGTCGGGGTCTTTGCCGGTTGGCCGGCTTGAACCTTTTTTGGCGAGGATCAGAAAACGGGTGAAATTCCTTTTGTTGGTCTCGATGCCTTCGGCAAGGATATCCAAATTGTAAGTTTGTGCTGTTAGTTGACTTGCAATGGCGCCCCTCCCGCTAATGCCGCCTTCACTGATCTCCCGGGCGCTGATTGCCGTGTCCACGGATTCCACAAGTTTTATCCACGGATAATCTTTAAAAAACAACCGGCATTGCGCTATGGCCATGTGGTGTGAATGGACTTCCTGAATGTCCTCAATCCGTTGCCCGGGCAAAACCAGCAGATTCTGTGTGATTTTCAGATAGACCTCGCCAATAATCTCAACAGGATTTTCCTTTATCAATGCATAATTCTGTAAAATGCTCCCAGCCACGGTATTTTCGATGGCGAAACAACCAAAGGGCAACCTGTCCTCAACAAGCGCTTCGATGATTTCTTCAAAAGTATTGCAGGACAAAATGCTGATGCCGTTGTTGAAATATTTCCTTGCGGCAATCTCATGAAACGAGGCCTCTCCGCCCTGGATGGCGATTTGATAAGATTGATGTTCACCGTTGTTCTTTTCCATAACTACAAAAAAAAAGCCCCGTGTTTTACACGAGGCCTGATATGTTTACAAAAAAATTATCTACACATAGTAAGCCCCGCCGGAGTTTCCGT
>CAYTUA010000219.1:0-2545 GCA_964440855.1 uncultured Lentimicrobiaceae bacterium | reverse complement strand
CAACGGCAATGACCGGATAGGCCCAGCTTCCGATATTGGAAGTGTAGAGGCGGACAAGCTGATCGGCAAAAATGGCTCCGCTCGGCGACAGGCTTTCTCCAGCACCATGCATCACCAGTGCTCCCAGTGTCAGGAATGCAGCTGCTATTGCCATGGTGCCGAAGTAACCAATCCGGAATTCGGTTAGTACTTCGCCCAGTGAAGGTTTTTGTTTTAGTTGGTTGTTCTTGGCCTGACTCCACAGCGAACCCCATACTGCCAGATCGATGGGGGCCGGCATCCAGCCGATAAAAGCAATCAGGAAAATAAGGTGCGTTTTGTTGTTCACATCAAAAAAACCGCCTAGACCTGTGGTGCCGACCGGGCCCTGCACTGCTGCGGCAATTACTGCCGTAATTGTTGAAATAGACAACATGACGATTACCACTTTTATCAGTGTGTCTAATAATTTAAAACGGCCAATCACTAGCAAAATGAGTGTAAGCGCCATGATAATGACACTCATGCTTAGGGCAGTCAGGCCACTATTGAACAGGTTGTTGGCCAGCCCGGCAGTAACAATAGTAAGGGCAGCCTGAATGGGAAACATAGTAAGTAGGGTAAACCCCAGAAACAAATAAAGTGCCCATTTTCCTGTGTCGAAATAGCCTTTGATCAGGTTATCTCCTGTAGCGAGCACATAGCGTCCGGCAAACTCAAAAAATGGGTATTTTAAAATGTTGGCAGCAAGCAATATCCACATCAATTCGAACCCAAAATCAGCACCAGCCCTGGTACTTTGAACCAAATGTGAAACACCTATTGCTGCACCTGCATATAATAATCCCGGACCTAGAGTAGCATAAAACCTACGTAAATTATGACTTTGACTATGTTTTATTGCCATATTTTCCATGCTTCTTCCGCTTGTTTTTCAAACATAGTTTGTCCGTTCAAGATGGAGGCTCCGGCCCGCTTGCCCAATTCAAGGAATTTGGTTTCCTGAGGGTTGTAGATCAGATCGATCAGGATGTGGTCGCTGCCAATATATTTATACATCAAATCAGGGGCACTGCTTTGATTGGGAAACATACCTACCGGGGTTGTATTGATGATTAACAGATGTGTTTTTAAAATGGAAGAAGTAACCATCGGGTAACTCAGTTGGCCCACTTTTTTGCTGTAGCGGCTTACCTCAGTATAACCAATTCCGAGGGTCCGGAGCACGTATTGTACTGCTTTGGATGCACCACCAGTACCCAAAACAAGGGCTTTGTGCACATCATGGCGGTTGTGCAGCAAGGGCTCAATGGCAGCCGTAAAACCATGCACATCTGTATTATAACCTATCAGTTCAGTATGTTTTCGTTTGCGGACAATCTTAATTGTGTTAACGGCACCAATAATTTTTGCGGCATAGTCAATCTCATCAAGATAAGGCATGACCGTGCATTTGTATGGGATTGTTACATTGAGGCCCACAAGCCTGTCATGTTTTCTGATTAGTGCCGGTAATTCATCAATCTCCTCTATGGGAAATAGTTCGTAACTGGCATGAAGCTGTAACTTCGCAAATTTTTCAGTAAACAGTTGTTCTGAATAGGAGTGCGACAGCTCTTTTCCAATTAGTCCGTAAAGATCCATACAGCCCTGTTTTCTATTTGTTAATCAATGGTTTGCGTGAGGCAAGATATTCGATTGCCCAAATAGTGATGATGCCTGCAAGCATAAATAAACATGCAAATATAACAATGTTGTCGAATGTGTCAGGAAATGTTGGTAAATAGCGTACCATCTGCGTACCATCCTTTTTTAAGAGCAATTCACCCGCAGTATCCCTTAAAATAATGGTGTCTTTCCAGGGCCACAAAATACTTAACGAACCCAATATGAAACCGGTGAGAAGCGAAATAGTCTGATCCTTGTATGTCTTTAATAGCCACGATAAGAAGTGCGAAAAAGCGAGCAATCCTAGCCCACCTCCAAGCAAAACCGGAAAAAGTATGCCCATGTCACGGTTGTTTATGGCCTCAATGGCCACCAATTGGTAATTGCCCATCAGGATAAGCACAAAAGAGCCTGACAAGCCTGGTAATATCATGCTGCAAACGGCTACTACGCCGCAAAGCATCAAGTAAAAGAAGTTAGCGTTTGGGTTTGCAGGGCTTAAAAAGGTGATGGCCACGGCGAGGGCTGTTCCCAAAATAAAAGTGATGATTACGGTTGGTTTCCAGCTGCTTATCGTTTTTCCGACAAAATAAACAGAAGCTAGTACCAGCCCGAAAAAATAGGCCCAGATATACACAGGGTAATTGGTGAACAAATAGTCGAAAAGACGGGCGAAGCTTAATATAGCCATGACTATCCCAAGCAAAATGGATAGTAAGAATCCGAGATCAGTATGTATTACAAATCCTTTAAGATCGCCTTTAAAAAGCAGTTTTGCAGCCTTGCCATTAAACGATTTTATGGCGTTTATCAGCCTTTCGAAAATACCGGTTATCAGTGCAATGGTGCCGCCCGAAACTCCCGGGATTACATTGGCGGCTCCCATAGCGGCGCCTTT
>CAYTUA010000218.1:0-2799 GCA_964440855.1 uncultured Lentimicrobiaceae bacterium | reverse complement strand
CGGCAAACCTTTACAACAGCTATGCCAACCAGCGCAACCAACACCGCATGGACGACCGCGCGGCAGCCCGGCTGGCCAATTTGCTTATCGAAGCCCGCCAGGAGCTCGAAAATGCCCGCAACAGCCTGAACCAAATTGACAATGCCCCGTCCGATTTGGGCAAGCCCATCCGCGAACTGAAGCAATCCATCAATCAGCTGTCCAATCAAATTTCGGTAGAACTAAAAAATATCGGGAACAGCAATTAGTTTTGCTTTTTCCTGAGGCTGTATGGTCTTGTTTGATCAAGGTGCAAGGCTTCCTGCAAGGCAGCATGCAGCAGTTCGTGGGGGATTTCGTCAATATGGCTGAACAAGGCGCCTGTCACCTGTTTGCGGCCACGGGCCTGAAGCCAACCCCCATAATCCGACAATTCATTGCCCCGGATAAAAGCCAGTTCCACCTGGCCGTTCTTGAGTGGGTTCAGGTAACAAATCCAACTTTTCCGGTCATAAAAGGGAATTTTAAACCGTATTTTGCCCTGGACGGCAGGATAATTCAGGATTTGCCGGTGCAAAAACCAAAGCATTTTGGCCTGTTGCCCTCCATAATCTGAAAAAAATGATTCAATGTCTTGCATGTTTAGAGCCCCAAGCCCATACTCAGCAATTCGGCAATATCATAATTTTTCATGCGATCTTCCTGGTTTTTATACTTGATGCCGTCGGTCATCATCACCATGCAGAACGGGCAAGCCGTAGCAATAATATCTGCCCCGGTTTCAATCGCTTCTTCGGTGCGCTCGATGAATACTTCCTTGTCGCCTTTTTCGGCTTCCTTAAACATTTGCCCGCCACCGGCGCCACAACAAAGCCCGAAGCTGCGGTTGCGCTTCATTTCCACCTTGGTGGAAGGAATTTTGTCCAACACAGCACGCGGAGCATCGTATTCCTTGTTAGCGCGGCCCAGATAGCAGGGGTCGTGAAAAACAATTTTCTTTTCGGCAAATTGTCCGGCTTGCAACTCGATGTTGTTGTCGGCCATCAGTTTTTCCAAAAACTGGGAGTGGTGCCATACTTCATAGTTTCCGCCATAATCGGAGTACTCGTTTTTAATCGTATTGAAATCGTGCGGACAGCAGGTGACTATTTTCTTTACCTCATAAGCATTCATGATTTCGATATTCGTCATGGCCTGCATCTGGAAAAGCATTTCGTTGCCGGCACGGCGGGCCACATCGCCACTATCCGATTCCTCGATGCCCAGCACGGCATAATCAATATTATAATGGGCAAGAATTTTAACAAATTCGCGGGTAACCTTTTTATAGCGGTCGTCGAAAGCACCGGCAGAGCCCACCCAAAAAAGCCATTCGGGCTTTTTGCCTGCTGCAGCCATCTCGGCCATTGTTGGCACTTTGATTTTCAATTTGTTATCAGTCATTTTTTTAGATTTTCAATGAAGCTACTAAGTGTAAAATTGATTATTGGCAATTAAATTTACCCTCAATTACCCTTTTTTATAAAAAGATCCTCAGCCCAGTTCATCCTATCCTGTTGCGAAAACTGCCAGGGGGCGCCATTGTTTTCGATATTGGTAAAAGCGGTATTCAACCCTGCAGGTGCGGCCGATTTTTCGAGCACCAGATACCGGCGCATATCCAGAATAATGGCCGGTTGGTTGATATTGACCGGGCATTCCTGCGCACAGGCGTTGCACATGGTGCAGGCCCAAAGCTCTTCTTCAGTGATATAGCTGCCCAGCAACGATTTGTTGTCGTTAAATGCAGCGCCCTCTTTCATCAAGCCAGGGCCTTTTTCTTTCATGCGCGCACGCACGTCCATCATGATTTTGCGGGGCGAAAGCAATTTACCTGTAATATTGGCGGGGCATACAGCGGTGCAACGCCCACATTCGGTGCAGGATAGCGCATTCATATAATTGACCCAGTTCACATCCTCGGCATCCGAAACACCAAATTTTGGCGGCGCTTCGGCACTTTCTGAAAAGGCAGCATTGGGATCCATCATCAGTTTTACTTCCTTGGTGATGCTTTCCATATTGTCCACTTTACCCAAAGGCCCGATTTTGCTGACGAACACATTGGGCACCGACATAAACACATGAAAATGCTTAGAATATGGCAGTACATTGGCAAAAACAAAAATCAGCAGGATGTGAAACCACCAATTGAATTCGTGCCAAAAATGCACCTGATGTTGGTCCATTCCGGAAAATAGCGGTGCCAGTTGTTCGCTCACAGGATAGGCTCCTGCCAGGAGATGGCCGTGTGCTTGTGTTTGCAATACATAAAATATGTTGAGACCGAGCAAACTAAGCATCAGCAAAAAGATAAACGAAAGGGCCAAATTGGCATCAGCCTTTGAAATGGGTTTCATTTCGGGTCCGTAAAAGCGTTTTACTTTTAAAAACATCCGCCTGAAAAGGAACACCAATATCGAAAAAGCAATGATGGCTGCAAAAACATCGCCGGTGGCCATAAAAAAGGTATAAACAGGCCCCATGAATTGCAAAACGCGTTCGGTGCCCAGCAGCCCATCGAGCACCATTTCGATACTGCCAATCAGTATGACCATAAAACCCCAGAAAACAAGGGCATGAAGCAGGCCCATGACAGGATGCCTGAAGATTTTGGTTTGACCGATGGCAACAACAAGCGTCTCGCGAATGCGTTCGGGGATTTGGCCAAGAGGGGTTTTCTTTGTGAATTTGAAATAATGGAAAATACGCCACATGGTCCAGGCGAAGACGGCTAAGGTAATTAGCAAAACCAATAAAAATAATAGCTGTTTGGTCATA
>CAYTUA010000217.1:0-4523 GCA_964440855.1 uncultured Lentimicrobiaceae bacterium | reverse complement strand
ATGACCTTTATGTTTCTGATCATTATTTTGGGTGCCACCGATTCGAAAGCCCCTAAAGGTTTTGCCGGTCTGGCTATAGGTCTGGCCCTGACGCTTATCCATTTGATAAGTATCCCGGTTACCAATACTTCTGTGAACCCTGCCAGAAGTATTAGCCAGGCAGTTTTTGTAGGCGACTGGGCTTTGTCACAACTCTGGCTGTTTATTTTAATCCCCATTGCAGGTGCTGCACTTGCCGGACTTGTATATAAATATTTAAAATCGTAACAGGACCAACCAATAAATGCTATTTGCGGCAGGCGGTGGCAAGCCGAAGGCTTTTACCGCCTGCAAGTTTGATAAAAACATTTTTAAGCCCCTATACCAACCGCAGTTGCTGCGTATGGGGGCTTTTATCATGGCTTTGCGAAAAAAAATCTGATGACCATTGCGCATGGCATGCCCCGGATTCCGTAATTTTGAAAGCCATGAAAACAATCGAAGAATGCGTCGTAACAGCCATGGATGGCAATGATAAGGAGCTTTTTCCATATTTACCGTATATCCTGCAGGATGTTTGGGAATTCGGGGCAGATCCTGACGCTGTCATCAGGCTTATAAACAAACATTTTGCCCATACTGCCGGCTTAAAAGTGCTTGATTTGGGCTGTGGAAAAGGGGCCGTTTCCATCCAGGTGTCACAAGCGCTGGGATGCCGTTGTCATGGCATTGATGCCATCGCTGAATTTATTGAATTTGCCCGACACAAAGCAGCCGAATATAAGGTGACCCACCGCTGCACATTCGAAACTGCTGATATAAGACAGCGCGTGCATGACTTGTCAGGCTTTGATATCATAGTGCTCGGGGCAATCGGGCCTGTTTTTGGCGATTATTTTCACACTTTGACCACTTTGAAAAGATGTATGAACGAAACTGGTGCTTTTATTCTCGACGATGGCTACATCCAAGACAGCAGTGATTTCATTCATCCATTGATAGCTAAAAAATCAACAATACTGAGCCAGATTGAAATGGCAGGTATGAAACTTGTTGAAGATGACAGGATGGACAGGGAAGACATCAAGGATTCGGACGATTTTATCTTCGAAAAACTAAAGAAAAGATGTCTTGAGTTGGCTGAAAAATACCCAGTCAAGCAACAGTTGTTCCTCGAGTATATCAAAAATCAGGAAATAGAAAATGACGTGCTCGAAAACCATATTATCGGAACAACGCTGTTGATAAGAAGAAAATAGAATCATGAAAAAAGAACATTTAAAGAATTGGTCAAAAGCAATCAATTACCTTGCTGTTGTGAGGCTGGTTTGAACATTCATATCGACATACCCATGGAAATTTAAATTGATTCAACAATAGTATTAAAGCAGATTAACCCATCTGACGCACTTTAAATTTTCAGCACAATTGACAGTCAAAGACCCTATCTGGGAAAATGGCTTCCATTTGTTGCTGCTACTAAAGAACTGTCAGATACCGAAGAGTTTATTGATGTAGTTACGCATGCAGCTGCCGAAAAAGCTGAATATGTTTTCGTCATACGTAAACAAAAGGTTTTTTTTGGTTTGATTGGGTTTAAAAGTACTGATTTGTTGAATAAAAGGAAAGAGATTGGATACTGGATTTCTGAACCATATCAAAAACAGGGAATCGTAACCAAATCTGTTGACATACTTTGTGCATTTGCATTCAATGAAATGGGTATGAACAGGGTACAGATTAAATGCTCCGTTGGAAACACAGCAAGTATTCAAATCCCGCTCCGCTTAGGTTTCTCGTATGAGGGCATTGAAAGGCAAGGGGAATTGCTTTCAGGAAATGAGTTTACTGATCTGGAGGTTTACAGTAAATTGAAATGTGAAATAGATGGGCGGCAGGAATAACCAGCAGAACCTGGCTTGATTTCCCGGCACTATAAGTCGGGACGAATAAGTCATTAAATCTTTTAATAATCTGTGTATCCATCAGGCTGTAAAATGTTGCTATGCATCAAACTTGCTCACCCATGATTATCCATACTAGTCTTTCCTAAGTTGATTTCATAATGAGATATATAATCCTGCAGTGCTTTCAAATCGCTCATGAATTATTTGCAATTAGGAGTAAAAATTCTATATTTGTAACCAAATATCATTAAAACTAAACACAAAAACTACACACTATGGACAACACAACGAAAGGAAAATGCCCTGTGATGCATGGGGCCAATACGGAGGTCGGCAATGCAGTTATGGATTGGTGGCCCAAAGCACTCAATCTGGATATTTTGCACCAACACGACACCAAAACGAATCCGCTGGGCGAGGATTTCAACTATGCCGAAGAGTTTAAAAAACTCGACCTGGAAGCCGTAAAAAATGACCTGAAAAAGCTGATGACCGACAGTCAGGACTGGTGGCCAGCCGACTGGGGACATTATGGAGGCCTGATGATACGAATGGCTTGGCACGTAGCCGGCACCTATCGCATTGCCGACGGACGTGGTGGCGGCAACAATGGAAACCAGCGCTTTGCACCGCTCAACAGCTGGCCTGATAATGTGAACCTCGACAAAGCCCGCCGACTGCTCTGGCCCATTAAGAAAAAATATGGCAACAAGCTTTCGTGGGCCGACCTGTTTATCCTGGCAGGCAATATGGCCTACGAATCCATGGGCTTCAAAACCTTTGGCTTTGGCGGCGGACGGCCCGACATCTGGCATCCGGAAAAAGACATCTATTGGGGTGCAGAAAAGCAATGGCTCGAGCCAACAAAAAGCCGCTATGCCGATGACAAGGACCGTGCATCGCTCGAAAACCCGCTTGCTGCTGTACAAATGGGATTGATTTACGTCAACCCGGAAGGAGTGGATGGCAACCCCGACCCATTGCGCACTGCCAAGGATGTGCGGATGACATTTAAGCGCATGGCCATGAACGACGAGGAAACAGTGGCCTTGACCGCTGGAGGGCATACTGTTGGTAAAACCCATGGCAATGGAGATGCCTCCATCCTGGGCCCTGACCCCGAACAAGCCGGCCCCGAAGAGCAGGGACTGGGCTGGAAAAACCCCAAAGGCAAAGGCCATTCCGAAGATACCGTTACCAGTGGCCTGGAAGGTGCCTGGACCACTACACCCGACAAGTGGAACCAAACCTATTTCCACCTCCTGCTGAATTATGAATGGGAATTGAAAAAAAGCCCCGCAGGTGCATGGCAATGGGAGCCTGTGAATATCAAGGAAGAAGACAAACCATTTGATGCCCACATTCCTGGTGTTCGCCGCAACCCCATCATGACCGATGCTGATATGGCCATGAAAATGGACCCCGATTACCGCAAAATCTCAGAGCGTTTCCATAAAGACCACGACTATTTTAAAGAAGTATTTGCAAGGGCATGGTTTAAGCTGACCCACCGTGATCTCGGCCCGAAAAGCCGTTATCTAGGCCATGATGTGCCTCAGGAAGACCTGATCTGGCAAGATCCCGTTCCGGCAGTGGATTACAGTCTTACGGAAGCTGAAGTAAGTGAGCTGAAGACCCAATTGCTGAACAGTGGATTAACCCAAGCCGAACTGATCACCACAGCCTGGGACAGTGCCAGAACCTTCAGGGGTTCAGACTACAGAGGCGGCGCCAATGGTGCCAGAATCAGGCTTGCTCCGCAAATTGACTGGGAAGGCAATGAGCCCGACCGCCTCCGCAAGGTGCTGAAGAAGCTGGAGGAAATTCAGGCCAGTCTGCCCAAAAAAGTGAGCATAGCCGATTTGATCGTGTTGGGTGGTTCTGCTGCTGTTGAAAAGGCTGCCCGCAAAGCAGGTGTGGATGTTAAGGTGCCTTTCAGCCCCGGACGTGGCGATGCCACAGCCGAAATGACCGATGCCGAGTCATTTGAGGTGCTCGAGCCCATTCATGATGGATTCCGCAACTGGCTAAAAAAAGACTATGCTGTACAGGCCGAGGAATTGCTTTTGGACAGGACGCAGCTCATGGGACTCACAGCCCCTGAAATGACCGTACTACTTGGTGGATTGCGTGTGTTGGGAGCCAACCATGGCGGTCTTAAGCATGGCGTTTTCACAGATAAAGTGGGCGTTTTGACCAATGACTTTTTTGTGAACCTGACGGATATGCGATACACCTGGAAACCAGTTGCTGACAATTTGTATCATATTGTTGACCGAAAAACAGGCGAAACCAAATGGACAGCCACACGCGTGGATCTTGTATTCGGTTCCAACTCTATTTTGCGGGCGTATGCAGAGCTTTACGCACAGGATGACAACAAGGAAAAATTCGTAAAGGACTTTGTAAAAGCCTGGACTAAAGTAATGAATGCCGATCGCTTTGATTTGAAGTAATCTGGCTTTAGGCCACTACTTCCCAAAACCGCAAACGCCTTGCTGCCAGTAGATAAAAATGCTGATGACGGAGTGCTTGCGGTTTTTTTACTGAGCGTCACTCGTCGAACTACAATAATCGGAGGTTACTGGGTGTTACTCGTCGAACTACAATAATCGGAGGTTACTGGGTGTTACTCGT
>CAYTUA010000216.1:0-4358 GCA_964440855.1 uncultured Lentimicrobiaceae bacterium | reverse complement strand
GTTGAAATTCATGTGAATGCATCTGATTGGTACCGTCACAACCACCAAACGGACAAGGCTTACGACAATATCATCCTTCATGTGGTATATCAGGCGGATAAAGATATATACACCACCCAAAGGCAAAAAATCCCATGCCTCGAGGTTAAGGGCCATTTTGATACGCAAATCCTGCTCAATTACAGGTCTTTTATCGATAGCAAGCAATGGATAGCCTGTTATAATCAGTTGGGCAGCGTGCAACGCTTCACTTGGATGGCCTGGCTCGACAGGGTGATTGCCGAGCGGCTTGAGTTGAAAACTGCCGGGGTGCTGGAAGTATTCCGAAAATGTGAAAACGACTGGGAGGAAACTTTTTACCGCAGGCTGATGATGAATTTTGGGTTTAAAGTAAACGACCAACCCTTTGAATTGCTGGCCCAGCGGCTGCCTTTTCATCTGCTGTTGCGACATGCTGATCAGCTTTTTCAGTTGGAAGCCTTGCTTTTCGGTCAGGCGGGTTTACTGGAGGACGTTTTTTCAGAAGATTATCCAAATGCCTTGCAGTCCGAATACCGTTTTTTGGCTGCCAAGTATCAGTTGAATCCCCTGCCTTCCGAAATTTGGCGGTTTATGCGCATGCGGCCTGCCAATTTCCCCAGCATACGCCTGGCGCAGATAGCAGCCCTTATCCATAAAAACGGACAGTTTTTTTCGCGCCTGCTGCACGAAAAAAACCTTGATAAGATCCAGTCACTATTTTCTGCACAAGCATCAGCTTATTGGAATGATCATTTTCAATTTGACAAGCCCAGCAAGGGCAAACCAAAAGCCATTGGTGCTGCTTCAATTGATTTGATGCTGATCAATACAGTTGTACCCCTGCTTTTTGCCTACTCCATTCATACGGCCAAACAAGAATTTGCCGACAAGGCACTGATGCTGCTTGAATCGTTAGGACCCGAAAAAAATCAAATTGTGAGCCGCTATGGACAAGCCGGCATGGTGGCGACAAATGCCTTGCAATCGCAGGCTTTGTTGCAGTTGAAAAAGGCTTATTGCAATCCAAAACTTTGCCTCGACTGCCGTATCGGACAGGTTTTATTGAAAACCAAACACGCGGTTGTTTAGGGTTGTTAAATTTAAATGATTGTTTTTCAGGTGTTTAGATTATTTTCTTTCTAAAAGCAAATTTAATGTTTGGGATTGCCGCCCTTTTTTCTAAAATTTGTGGCGTTGGACACAGTTATTCATCGCCCGACTTTTTGTTGAAAATTGAAAACACACGCAATTAAAATCCCGGCTTATGAACTCTTTTCTCGCCCAAATTGACAGCCTGATTCAAGCATACAATGATTATGTTGGCGGTTACCTGATACTGATTTTGCTTATCCCAACAGGTATCTGGTTTGCTTTTCGGCTCAATTTCCTCAATATTACCAAAATTGGCCATGCCATCAAGGTGGTGTCGGGCAAATACGACAGCAAGTCAGCCGAGGGTGATGTGAATCATTTTAAGGCACTTACAACGGCACTGTCTGCTACTGTTGGCACAGGAAATATAGTTGGTGTAGCGCTGGCCATTTATTTGGGAGGGCCGGGTGCCGTCTTTTGGATGTGGATAACAGGGTTTTTGGGCATGATGCTGAAATATGCCGAATGTACACTGGCGCAGAAATACCGGAAGTTCAACAGCGATGGGACTGTTTCGGGAGGGCCGATGTATTATATGGAGTTTGGTCTCAAGCAAAAAATAGGCAAATGGGCCAAGCGCCTCGCTGTGGTTTTTGCTTCAGCCACCCTGCTGTGTGCCCTGGGCACCGGCAATATGGCACAGTCCAATTCCATGGCCGATGCCATGTCAAGCAGTTATGCCATTCCCAATTGGGTTTCGGGTTTGGTTATCACATTTCTGGTGCTGCTTGTTGTTATTGGGGGGCTGCGTCGTATTGCAGAAGTTACTTCCCGCCTCGTACCTTTTATGGCCATTATCTATGTTGGCGCTACCACTGCAGTGCTTGTTGCCATGTACGATCATATTCCGCAGGCATTTGCACTTATTTTCAGGGATGCATTCACGGGGACAGCAGCTGCCGGGGGCTTTGTTGGGTCCACCTTTATCATGACTTTGATATGGGGTGTGCGCCGGGGCTTGTTTAGCAATGAAGCCGGACAAGGTTCGGCAGCCATTGCGCATGCTGCTGCCCGGACAGTTTATCCTGCCCGCGAAGGCATTGTTGCATTGCTCGAACCCATGATTGATACCCTTATCATTTGTACCATGACCGCCTTGATGATTGTCGTAACCGATTCGTGGATGCTGGATGTGAAGGGTGTGGGCATGACCGTGGAAGCCATGAATATTGGCTTGCATCGCTTTGGCATCGACGGGCTTGGAGGACATATTATCGCTTTTGGCTTGTTGCTTTTTGCATTCTCAACCATCATCAGCTGGTCTTATTATGGTTCGCGTGCTGCCATCTACCTGATGGGTGAAAAGGCTGTGAAACCTTACCTTTATATTTATGGCCTTTTCGTATTTTTTGGATCTGTTTGGGGCCTCGATGTGGTTTGGCATTTTGTGGATATGGTGATAACATTTATGACCATTCCCAACCTGATTGCCTTGCTGCTATTATCGGGTGTGGTGGTGAAAGAAACGAAAAGTTATTTCAAAGCCATGGAAGAACAAAAGAAAATGAAACCAACCAAATAAGCTTCCTGTTTTGGATAGCTTCTGATTTGATTAGAAAAATCTGCATGCCAAACTAAAAACCAGACGTTCAATCAACAAGGCCACCATGAGAAAAATCGTTTTAGGCTTGCTACTTCTTATGTTGTTTGTTGGCGTTGCGCAAGCCAATCCGGCGCAGGATAGCCTTGTTTATCAATCGGATGCAACAATTAGTCAACGCATTAATGAGGCATTTACCCCTTTTGTAGAAACCCTGTCCGACATCCTTTTCTGGGACCCATTTCATGCCACAGGACTGTACGACAATTATCGCTATGACGGAGATGGAAATCTATTGCTGAACAATGCGGGCGAACCCGTGCGGGCACCCCTGAGGTTGATTGTTGTGTGGCTGATGGCCGGGGGATTGTTTTTTACTTTTTTTCTAAAATTTATCAATTTCCGGGGCTTTGTCCATGCCTTAAAACTGATTCTCGGCAAATATGACAAAAAGGAATCCAAAGGCCAGATATCTCATTTTCAAGCCTTAACAACAGCCCTGTCGGCCACAGTGGGTATGGGGAATATTGCGGGCGTGGCCATTGCTATTTCCATTGGGGGGCCTGGAGCCACCATTTGGATGATTGCAGCAGGCCTGTTGGGAATGTCGCTTAAATTCAGCGAATGCATGTTGGGTGTTAAGTACCGCCTCATCGACGCCAAAGGGCAGGTTTCAGGTGGCGCCATGTACTACCTGAAGCATGGATTGGCAGCCCGTGGCTACAAAAAACTGGGGATTGTTCTGGCATTTTTGTTTTCAGTGATGGTGATCGGTGGTTCGGTTGGGGGGGGCAATATGTTGCAGGCCAATCAGGCTTTTGAGCAATTTGCGTCATTCTTTCCGGGTATTACCGGTTTTGGCTTTTGGTACGGACTGGCAATGGCCTTGCTTGTTGGGCTTGTAATTGTTGGGGGGATCAGGAGTATCGCTCGGGTTACCTCACGCATTGTACCGCTTATGGCCTTGCTTTACGTAGTTACATCATTGATAATTATATTCATGCACATTGGTCAAACAGGCGAAGCCTTGCTTTTGATTTGGAATGGGGCCTTCAGCCCTGATGCCATGAAAGGTGGTTTTATTGGCGTACTGATTTTTGGTTTTCAACGGGGTGCTTTTTCCAATGAAGCCGGAGTGGGGTCTGCTTCCATCGCCCATGCCGCGGCACGTGTGAACCATCCCGTAAGTGAGGGTATTGTTGCATTGCTCGAACCTTTTATCGATACAGTGATAATTTGTACCATGACGGCCTTGGTGATTGTTTTTTCGGGCGTGTATGTTGATTATGATGGCATACAAGGGGTGCAACTGACTTCGGCAGCTTATGGTTCCGTATTTTGGTGGTTTCCTTATTTGCTGTTGGTGGCCGTTACATTATTTGCTTTCAGCACCATGATTTCCTGGTCTTATTACGGACTGAAAGGTTTCGATTTCCTGTTTGGCAGTTTCAGCCAGCGTTGGTTAGGCTCACGCATGTACACTGATCAGCTGTTCAACCTTCTGTTTTTGGCCTGTATTGTTATCGGTGCCTCCTCCAGTTTGGGTCCCGTGATGGATTTTTCGGATATGATGGTGTTGTGTATGGCATTTCCCAACCTATTGGGCCTTTATTTTCTGGCACCCGAAATAAAGCAAGACCTAAGG
>CAYTUA010000215.1:0-3612 GCA_964440855.1 uncultured Lentimicrobiaceae bacterium | reverse complement strand
AGCGATCCTCAAGGCAGGGTGTTGTGCTCGCTTTTGAGTGAATCCTTTGATACTTGGAGGGTATTCGATGATTTCATTAAAAGTCCCCTGCCGGCTTGGGTCGCGCAAAGGGTCAGTCGCCGTAGTTTTTGCGTGAAAATAATTTGAAGTCTTGACCTTTTGTTACTTTTGGGTCAAGTTGAAGCGAAGCTGAAATCCCGATCACTTTGCATCGGGGCCAAAAGTAAAACCAATAATTGTAAAAGCTTGGTTTTGTTGGTTTATTGTGTCTTGTTCAAGGGCGATGAGGCGGTTAGCTGGCTTCATGGGGCCAATGTAGTGGTTTTGGTTTTTTTTTGAGAGGCACGGATTGCATCCGGATGGATGGGTGGCGCCAAAGGCTTTTCGTAGCTCTTTCCTGACCACCCGTGACGAAAATAGCCATGTAGTACCTCCCTTTGATTGCCTTCTTTCCGCCACATATTATCTTAGGTCCTGCTATGCACAGGGCTTTGTTGTCGTCTGTGACTGGCGTTTCTTGAAGTATTCCAAAATCTCTTCCTTTGTCATTTTGGCTAACTTCTCACTCAATTTGTCTCTTTGTTGACGCATAAAGCTTACAGCGTCAAATGTTTTTTCAGTCGTCTTCATATTTTTCAAATTCTCGTGGTGAACGTATTTCCAATTGTTTGTAACCGTTTTTAATGTTGATTGAATTGTACCCACTTATTCTCTCAATGTTCACAATGTGTTTGAAGTTCCAACTTACTAAAAAGTCTGCCCGATTGATGGTCGCTAATGCAATGTGCAAGCAGTCGGCATAACTTGTTTGTCCAATTACTTTTTCTGCAATATATGCCGTTGCTAAGTCAACCACTTCGTCTGTTGTTTCTAAAAACTCTGTAAATTCTGCTTTAAGGCTTTTTACAAAGTCTTTTACTTTTTCGGGGGCGTTTTCAAGCTCCTCTTGTGTAACTGTTGAGTAGAGCAAAACGAACTCCCCGTTTTTAATTCTGTTAAATAGCGGAATTGTGTGTTCAGAAAACTCTTCGTCAAAGTAGCCCCCGAAAACAGATGTGTCTATGTACAACTTTTGTTTCACGGTAATCGTCTTCGTTTTTACACTTCAAATTTATGATTTTTTCGCATAGATTGGTCGTTTTGTTGTTTTAAGTGTCACTTTTCTAGCCTTGTTCAGAATTGTTTGGTGAACATCATATTACAGGCCATTGTCGTGGAAGTCGCCGAGGCTGTTTTGGCCTTGGACGGCGTCTTCTAGGGAGATGAGGCGGTTTGCTGACTTCATGGGGCAAATGTAGTGGTTTTAGTTGTTTTTTGGTTGGGGCGGATTGTAAATAAACGTAAGCAGGGAGGGATTTGGCAGGCAGTTACCTGTATTCATAACCAGCGCAGGTAATCGCTTACCAACTGCCCATTCGCATTTTGCCAACTTACCTATTCTTTCATACACAAGCAAAAATGCCCTGCACTCAGATTTCGAAGTAAAACTAAAAGTTATACCCGTTCAATCACCATGGCAATGCCTTGCCCAACGCCAATACACATGGTGCACAGTGCTTTGGAGTGATTTCCGTGTTGTAGTTGATAATAGGCTGTTGTAATAAGCCGTGCGCCACTCATGCCCAGGGGGTGTCCCAGGGCGATGGCTCCACCGCGCGGATTGAGGCGGGCATCGTTGTCTTCAAGGCCAAGCGCACGTGTGCAACCCAGTGCCTGTGCGGCAAAGGCTTCGTTCAACTCAATTAGATCCATTTGCTCAAGGTCCAGATTGAGCATTTTTAGTAGTTTTTGGGTAGCAGGAACGGGCCCCATACCCATAATGCGTGGCAACACACCGGCTGTTGCCATGCCCAAAATGCGCGCCCTTGGTGTAAGTTTGTGTTTCTTCACCGCATCGGCTGAAGCAATGATCAGGGCAGCAGCACCATCATTCACCCCGGAAGCATTGCCGGCAGTAATGGTGCCGTCATGGCCGGTAAGGGCTTTTAAACCGGCCAGTTTTTCAATGGTGCTCAAACGTGGGTGTTCATCTGTATCCACTATCAGGGGCTCGCCTTTGCGTTGTGGAATGGCAACCGGCACAATTTCTTCCTCAAAAAGCTTGGTTTGCTGCGCTTTGGCTGCCTTTTCCTGGCTCCAACGGGCGAAAATATCCTGGTCTTCGCGGCTTATCTTCTGATCACGTGCGATGTTTTCGGCTGTTTCCATCATCGATTCGGTGCCATATTGCTTGTCGAGGGCTTTGTTGACAAAGCGCCATCCAATGGTGGTATCATACACAGTTGCATCCCTTGAAAAGGCTTGTTCTGCCTTGCCCATCACAAAAGGCGCGCGCGACATGCTTTCCACCCCGCCGGCAACAATCAATTCCGCTTCGCCGGCTTTGATGGCACGGGCAGCTGTTCCGATGGCATCCATGCCCGAGCCGCACAACCTGTTGATGGTGGCACCTGAGATGGTTTCTGAATATCCCGCCAGCAGCAAGGCCATGCGTGCCACATTGCGGTTGTCTTCACCTGCCTGATTGGCACAGCCCATCAGCACATCGTCCACCTGCGACCAGTCGATGCCGGGGTTTCTGTCAACTAGGGCCTTCAGGGTCATAGCAGCCAGGTCGTCGGGCCTTACAGCTGCCAAGCTGCCGCCATAGCGTCCAACGGGGGTGCGTATCGCATCACAAATAAAAACATCGCGCATTATCTCAGGTTTTTTGGTGTTTAAATTAGCATTTTCACTGTAGTACATTTGCTGCGTAAAGCGCTTCCAGCTTGGGTTTTATATGCCTGAAACCATTCAGCATGGCTTCTGAGAGCTTGTCCACCTCCTTTTGGGTAATTGCAGTGGAAAACATACAGGCACAGGTATTGATCATGATCAGGTTTTCCTGGTAAAAAAGGTAATCGAGCAATTCGTTTACCAGGGCTGTAACTTCCTTAGGCTGATAGGCTTCCCTGTAAGTTGTCGGGGGCGTGGCCCGCAGGTGAATCCGAAACATGGAACCTGCACCGGTGAGTGAAACTGGCACATCGGCCAGGCGCACGGCTTCTTCAATTTGATTGATGGCCTGTCGTGTCAGGGCATTTAGTTTTAATACGGCTTCCTCATCAAACAATTTCATGGCCACATAACCCGCTGTCATGCTGATGGGGTTGGCCGAAAAGGTTCCGGAATGGGGAAAAAGCACCTTTGGCTGGCGCGGGTCGAGCACTTGCATTACATCGGAGCGGCCCACCAGGGCTCCTACCGGAAATCCGCCACCGATAATTTTACCCAAAGCGGTAATGTCAGGCCTGACTTTGTATCTGGCTTGTGCACCACCATAATTTACACGGAAAGTAACCACTTCGTCAAACACCAAAAGGGCACCGTTTCTGCGGGTCCATTCATAAATGGCTTCCACAAAGGCCTCTGTGCCGGGCAGCAGTCCTACGCGGTGCGGAACCGGGTCGATCAGCACACAGGCGATTTCACCGGCCTGGGCATCCAGTATGGAAAGCGTACGCTCAATATCGTTGTAAGGGAAAATGATCACATCATCGAGCACCCCTTGTGGCGTTCCATATGCCAGGGGCACACTATTGGGCTTGTTGATGTCGCCCCAATTGGTGGGGT
>CAYTUA010000214.1:0-4649 GCA_964440855.1 uncultured Lentimicrobiaceae bacterium | reverse complement strand
GCTGCAATCCAGGCATGGGGCAGGGCATCTATTTGGCCGTTTTGCCGCGTAAACCCATGAATGGTGTGCACCGGAATGCCTGTTATTTTGCACAAGGTATCCATCAATCCGGCAAAACCTTCGCACACGCCCTTGCGCCTGTCGAAGGTGCGCTGGGTGATCACTTCAATGGATTGGTCTTGTGGAGCCCGCCCAATGCTTCTTAAATCATAGTCGATTTGTGTGCCGAGCCAGTAATAAATGGCCTGTATTTTTTCCGTATCTGTTTTGAAATTCCGGTTGATAAAATCGCCCAACTGACCAATGCTTCCGGGCCCGCCTTTCGGAAGCTGGTGTATTTTTTCATCCAGCTGTTTCCAGTTTGGCTGTGCCTGTGCCAGCAGCCCGATGGAGAAGCTTGTTATGGCAAGGAATAACAAAATGCGGTTTTGCATACAATTGGGTTTTTACTGAAACGTAATTATCATGCAAATGTTTTGCCAAAAAAAAAGCCTGCACCGTTTTGCAGGTACAGGCCAAGTGGATAAATCAGGATCGATTAATTGGTTATTTCCACCGTTTTTTGTTTTACTGTTTCAGTAAGGAAATAAAAGGTTTTTCCACCATAGTTCGCTGTGGTGTAGCGCACAGCAGCAATGGATATGATACCGGTTCCGGTGGAGACGCCGCTTAGGTCAGCAGAAGAAAAATTGGCCGAAGTAGCATTGGATGCAACCACTTTAAAAGCTTCGTTGATGTTCACATAAAGCGAATCGGCATTGGAAACACCTGTAATGGGAATAGTCACGCCATCGGCTTTTGACACAGGCTCTTCCACACTCACATTGCCAACACTGGGGAAGCCACCGCTCACAGTGTGGTCAAAGGCAGGAACGCCATTGCCTGAATTGCCCGAAACCGACCATTCAACACTGCTGCCAAAGGTAATGCCTGTGGGATCGGCAATACCGGGTGTAAACACATAGGAGTTGTTTTCGAATTTCTCAAGCGCTTTGTCATTTACGCTTACTGTGCCGCCATCAACAAAGGCTGACCAGCCGGCATCTTTGCCAAACACAGCCACTGCTGTGCCAATGTCAATGGTCATTTCACCAATGGCGGTATTTTGAACTGTTTGCGATTTCACAGCCACCAGGGTGCCGGCACCCAACTGGAAGGTGGTTTCATCGGTATTGTTGTTACCGCCATTTCCGTCGTCATCATCCTTTTTACAGGAAGTAAGGCTTAAACTTACACCCACAAGCACGGCAAAGCTGAGTTTGCCGATCAGGCTTGTATAATTTTGAATTGATTTTTTCATTTTGTCAGATTTTTTTGAGGTTTTCTAAAACTGGTTAATTATTGTCCGACAAAATTAGGTGGGGCATTGGCGCTTTTGACTATGTGATAAACCTTATTTTGCTACGATGAATACCGTAGATCAACAATGAAACAATAAAAGTTAGCAGGTATTATTCCCCTACTTCAAATTCTTCACCGCCCGCAAAACCGGTTCGCGCAGGCGTTCATAAACGGTTTCGTCGGTGCCGGTGCCATCAATTTCGATCACCTGGTTTTGCTGTTGGTAATAGTCGAGCACGGGCTCGGTGCGTTGCTGGTGCTCTTCTAAGCGGGCCACGATGGTAGCGGCACTGCTGTCGTAAGGCATTTTTTCGGGGGTGTGGCTGCGTGCATCCAACCGGCGGATCAATTCCAAAACAGGCACCTTCAGGCTGATCACACACGAAATGGCGGTGCCCTGCTTTTTCAATAAGCCATCCAATATATAGGCCTGCACCAGGGTGCGCGGATAGCCCTTGAAAACATAACCCCTGCCGGCACCGTCTGTATCCTTGAGTTTTTTTTCAATCAGCCGGATTACCAGTTCGTCAGGGACCAGCAGCCCTTTTTCGAGATAGGGTGTGATTTTGCCAGCGAGGCTTCCTTTGCCTTCCACCTCTTCCTGAAGCAGTTCTCCGGTGGAAATAATGCGCAGGTTGAAATCACTGGCCAGCCGGGCTGCCTGTGTGGCCCTGCCGGCACCGGGATAGCCGAACAAAATGATATTGGCGGGCCGGCGGTTCAGTTCTTCCACAATATGCTTGTTGATGCGCTCAAAAACCTGTTCCGAATGGCCCATGCCATCAATACGGGTGAGGATGCCTGCGCTTTCGTAAAACTCCAGCAAGGGTAGTGTTTTTTGATGGTACTCCTGCAATCGCCGCTTGATGACCACCTTGTTGTCGTCGCTGCGGTTTTGCTCCTTGGCACGCTGCAACAGCCTTTTGGTGCATTCCTCATCGGGTACGTCCAGGATAAATATGCGGCTGAGCGTTGTTTGCAGGCGGGTGAACAAACCATCGAGGATATAAGCCTGCACATAGGTACGCGGAAAACCATCGAACAGGAAGCCATCGCTGCGTTGTTCAGCATGTAATGCATTGCCGATGATTTGTACAATAATTTCATCATCCACCAGGCCACCGGCTTCAATGATGGCTTTGGCCTTTAATCCCAGCACGCTGCCGGCCTTTATTTCGTTGCGCAAGGCTTCGCCTGTCGAAATATAATGGAGGTTATAACGCGACATCAGCATTTCGGCTTGTGTGCCTTTTCCGGCACCGGGCGGTCCAAATAATATCAGGTTCAGCATGGCGATTGGTGTTTGAGGTGATTGACCCTACAATAATAATGAATATTTGTGAATTAGCCGTGCTTAAAAAGCTACAAATTAACTGCAAGGATAAGTTATTCCTTCACTTTTTTTACCGTGCATTTTCCCTTTGGGCGGATGAAATGCTGACCTTTGCAAAAAAATAATTGATTTGAACCGCTTCCTCGATATACGGTCTTATTTCCATCGTGTGGGTTTTGCTTTCAGGGCACTGAAGAGTCGCAATTTCAGGTTGTTTTTTTATGGAAGCATAGTGTCATTAATGGGCACCTGGATACAAAACCTGGCACTGGGATGGCTTGTTTACAGCATGACCGACTCAGCCTTTTATCTTGGACTTGTTGGTTTTGCAGGGCAAATTCCATCCCTTTTTTTAACACCCATTGCCGGGGTGTATGCCGATAGGCTCAACCGCCAGAAAGTGTTGGTTATTACCCAGGCTGTGCCTATGGTGCTGGCCTTACTGCTCGCTTTTTTGATGTTTACCCAAACAATTACTGTTGGGCTGATTTTATTCATTGTTGTGGCCAATGGTTTGGCTTACGCTTTTGATACCCCTTTCAGGCATGCCTTTCTACTGGACATGATAGGCGATAAAAAACTACTGCAAAATGCCATTGCCCTCAATTCAACCTTGTTTAATTCGGCACGTTTTATAGGGCCTACAATAGGTGGTTTTATGATTGCCTATTTTGGTGAGGCCTTTTGTTTTCTTTTTAATGGGATTAGCTATTCAGGAGTCATTATTGCCTTATTGGCCATGCGTTTAAAAAAATCAAGCACCCCCAAACCAAAAGGCTCCATTCTGGCCAACCTGAAGGAAGGCCTTGTTTATACCTACAATTTTGTTCCCATACGTTATATGATTTTGCTTGTTATGACAAGCAGCTTTTTCGGGCTTCCTTTTCAGGCATTTCTGCCTGTTTTTGCGCGCGATATATTGCAGGGCGATTCGCAGATGCTCGGTTTGCTTGTGGGTTCGGTGGGGGCAGGTGCACTCAGCGGGGCTTTTTACCTGGCTTCGCGCAGCCATATTGGTGGCATTCCGCGTATGATAAGCCTTACGGCACTGCTTTTTGCAGCAGCTTTGATGGCTTTCAGTTTTACCACAACCTCCTGGCTGGCCATGCTTTTGTTATTTCTTACCGGCTTTGGTATGATCGTTCAGTTTGCCTCAACCAACACCTTGTTGCAAACAGTTGTTGCCGAAGATAAACGGGGAAGGGTGATGTCGCTATACGGGCTTTCGTTTATGGGGATAACCCCCTTGGGCAGCCTGCTGATCGGCAGTTTGGCAACACAATTCGGGGTACCGGCCACACTCTTTGTTTCAGCTACCATTTGCCTAATGGCAGCTTTGCTTTTCCTGCGCCGTGTGAAAGTGGTGAAAGGGATGACCGATGCGCACACAAATGCCATGAAAAGCTAATCGTGTCTAAAAGTTCTGCAGCATTTGCGATAGCAGTGTTATCGTGAATACGGTAAGCATAAACCAGCCAATAAATCCCTGTATAATACTGATATACATGGGAATGATTTGTTCTGGTGTTTTGCCAAACCCCAATGAAACGAACATATTCATGCTCAGTAAAAAGCTGTTGATGAATTTAACAGCAAGCAGAAAGAGGCTGTAAATTAGAACGCCAGTAACTGTAATCAAACCGGCTGTGAATTTTTTGTTTTTGTCCAGGCTGTTCCAGCTGCCATGCATGAACTCGATCCGGTCGTATAGCCAGAAAGTAAGCTTTTGCCTGATCTGCCAGGCGCTATAGAGTGGCGATCCAAGCACGCGAACACTGAATGGGATTTCGGTTTTCTTTTCCTTATACAGTCCTTTCAGGCGTTCGTAATAGGCCTGTTTGTCGCCAATATCGCGCAGGTAAAGGTCTTTCAGGCTTTTGTCGGTCATAAAATATTCTGAGAGTATGAAATATTGCTTTTCGAGGTAAGCGAAATTGATGCCATCCCATTCCGAATAGGTAAACATATAGAGAAT
>CAYTUA010000213.1:0-22258 GCA_964440855.1 uncultured Lentimicrobiaceae bacterium | reverse complement strand
CCTACACCATTGTTTATGAGAATAAAGGAAACTTCAATTTTGTCGACATCATTGGTGGTTTGCCCGGTGTGAGTGCAGGCGTGGCCACTTTTGGTGATTATGACGGAGATGGCGACCTCGACCTTTTTGTTTCCGGCCTGGATGTTTGTTTTGAATTTGTTGGTTTGATATTCAGAAATACCATCGACCCAAAAATTGAGCAGGAAGAAACAATGGATATTTTTATAGAATCGCCCATAGTTGATTATTCCAAAGGACCCTATTACTATTTTGTATGGTCGTCCTGCTTCTGCGATTTACAGGGTGGCGACAACAAAAGCTATAATATGTTCGTCAGCAATATCCACAAGGAAAGGCAAGATTTTAACCTGAATTATAAGTTTAACGAATTGCTGATCAACCGATTTCCCAATTGGGGCTTTGCCGACAGGGGGCACCGCACTTCAAATGCATTCCTGAGCATACCCGATGCTGAAGTTTCCAGGCAGCAAATTATTGATTCGTATCGTGCTGATGGATTCCAGATTCACTTTTTTAATTGGTAAAATACTTCAGCAAACAGGCTAATTATTTAAAAAATAAAGCAGATTAACAACAGCTAATCAAAAGCATCAAACCCCGCCTGCATGAATATTTTCCCGAAAGCATTCCATTCCGGCAACCAATTGTTTTTTGCATTGTTGTTGTTGCTTTGGTTCGCTATCAACCTTGTTCAGGCTGCTTTTACAGAAGTGATTGCAGACGAAGCTTATTACTATTTTTATAGTACCAATATGGCTTGGGGTTACTTCGACCATCCGCCCCTGGTGGCCCTGCTGATAAAAATCAGTTCACAGCTTTTTAGTGGTTCGCTTAGTATCCGGTTTATGACGGTTTTGCTTCAGGTATTTACCTTGCTACTCATCTGGAAAACCTGGGGGCAACCTAAAGCCGGCCAACAGGACGTGTGGGCCTTTTTTGGTATATCAGCAGCCATTGTCATGTTTGTGGCCTATGGTTTTATCACCACCCCCGATCCTGGTTTGTTGTTTTTTACAGCCCTGTTTTTATATGCTTACAAACAATTGCTGCAAAAAGAAAGACTCTGGTGCTGGGCATTATTGTCTTTGGCAATGGCCGGGCTTGTTTATTCCAAGTACCAGGGTGGAATATTGATTGTGTTGGTCGTATTATCAAATCCAAGATTGCTGCTCAATTATCGGTTTTGGCTGGCCGGGTTGTTTGCCTTGTTGCTGTTAAGCCCACACATTATGTGGCAACTGCATAATGATTTCCCTTCGTTCAAATACCATACCACTGGCAGGGCCAGGCCTTTCAGCTTGCAAGATTTTTTGGTGTATTTACCCAACCAGATGGCCAGCTTCAACCCCTTTGTACTGCCTCTGGTGGTTTATGCTTTGCTTAAGTTTAAGGCCCGGGAAAGCTTTGAACGCGCTTTGTATTTTATCATTTTCGGCATGGTTTTGTTTTTTTGGGGCACAACCTTCAGGGGGCATGCCGAACCCCAATGGACCATTGCAGCAGCCATACCGATGATACTTGTTTTGATGGAAAAACGAAAACTCAGCAAACCCATTGATCGCTACCTTCGCCGTTTTGTTTATCCATCTATCCTGATTCTTGCTTTTCTGCGCATCGTGCTTGTTGTGGATTTTCTGCCTCTTGAACTGGAGTTTCACAAGCAGAAGAAGTGGGCTGAGATCGTTCAGGAGCGCACCCAAAACAGACCTGTTGTTTTCAGGGATGGCTATCAGCGCCCATCGGTTTATACTTTTTACACAGGCATAAAGGCACATACAGTTAACTCGCGCTATTACAGGCAAAACCAATATGATTTACATAATCATGAAATGCATTTTTATGGCAAATCCGTCGCCATTATCACCGACCGTTTTGATCCACGTGCAACAGCCTACCCCTTGCTCAACAATGACAGCCTGTATGTGCACCTTACGGACAAACTTGTTTTGACTTCGAGGGTGGACATTCAGTTTCAATTAGAAAAAAACACCTTTTTCAAACGGGGCAGCACAATACGTTTGCCCATTTCCATTACCAACCCCTATCCAGATGATCTATATCTTTCAGATGCAGAGTTTCCGGTCAGCGTGCATGCATTTTTTACCGGAAAAGGAATAAAAACTTCTGTTGAATCCAAAATGGCCAATCCTGTAGTTAGCATTCCAACAGGTGAAAGCATTGAAACCATCATTTCCTTTGATTTGCCGCAAGAACTGCAATCCGGCACATACAACTTTGCCCTGGCGCTGCGGACAGGTCCTTTCAGGGACGGGTACAATAGCAAAAGTGTAAAAATCCAGTTGGAGTAAGCTGCATTTAATTGTTGTATTACATAAAGTCCTGGCTTATTTTAGCCCATTTGCCTGCCATACATTTGTATATTTGCAAGCATAGCCAAAAACAAAAGCAGCAGAAGAAACAATTACAGCATGAAACTGCAAAACAACCCACAATTACAACTTGCCAGTGATTTTATCCGCTACACGGATAAGCACCTCTTCCTGACAGGAAAAGCCGGAACAGGGAAAACCACCTTTTTGCACAACCTGAAAAGCCAAACCTATAAACGCATGGTGGTGGTGGCACCTACAGGTGTTGCAGCCATCAACGCAGGAGGGGTTACTATTCATTCGTTTTTTCAGCTTCCATTTGGGCCACAAATACCCGAAAGCATGGGTGCACCAGCACCTAGCAGCCATGAACAAGCCAAAGCATCCGCTTCACGTTTTCAAAGATTCACCCGCGAAAAAATCAATATTATAAAAAGCCTTGATCTGCTTGTGATTGATGAAATAAGTATGGTGCGAGCCGACCTGTTGGATGCCATTGATGCCGTTTTGCGTCGCTACCGCACCCGCAACATCCCCTTTGGTGGCGTGCAGTTGCTTATGATTGGCGACCTGCAGCAATTGGCACCCATAGCAAAAGATGAGGAATGGGCTTTGCTGAGAAACCATTACGAAACAGTATATTTTTTTAGCAGCAAAGCCTTGCAAAAAACGGATTATATAAGTATTGAATTGCAATTTATTTTCAGGCAAACTGATGAAACATTTATCCGTCTGCTCAACAAGGTGCGCGACAACAAAATGGATGCTGAAACAATCACCTTACTCAACCAACGACACATCCCTGATTTTACCCCTGATGAAGGCGAAGGCTATATTACCCTGACAACCCACAACTATCAGGCACAAAACATCAACAATAAAAAGCTTGAGGCCATCAAGGCCAGGGCCCACAAATTCAGGGCAGAGGTTAAGGGCGATTTTCCGGAGCATGCCTTTCCTACCGATGAATCACTTGAGTTGAAAAAAGGTGCTCAGGTGATGTTTATCAAAAACGACCCATCGCCCCTGAAGGAGTTTTACAATGGCAAAATTGGAAAACTGGTTCATATTGATGAGGATACACTTTATGTGAAATGCCCCGGCGATGAGGATTCTATTACTGTGAAACCCCTGGAATGGCAAAACTGCCGATACAGCCTGGACGACAAAACCAACGAAATAACCGAGAGCATCATCGGATCATTTACGCAATACCCGCTCAAACTGGCATGGGCTGTTACCATTCACAAAAGCCAGGGCCTGACTTTCGAAAGGGCCATTATCGATGCAAATGCTGCCTTTGCCCATGGACAAGTGTATGTGGCCCTGAGTCGCTGCAAAAGCTATGAAGGCATGGTGCTCAGCTCGGCCATTACGCCCCGATCGGTAAAAACAGATTTTACTGTGGGCCAATTTGTTGAGCAGGTTTCGGCCAACCAACCTGACGAAAACAAACTGCAAGCGGCCAAGGCAGGTTATCAGCAAACACTCGTTGCCGAACTTTTTGATTTCAAACCCTTGCTTTGGCGAGTGCATACTTTACAGAAAATAACTGCGGAAAACATTCAATCCCTCGATGGTAGCCTAACAGAGCAATTCACCCGCCTGGAAACAGGCCTGAAAAATGATTTTATTGTTGTGGCTGAAAAGTTTATGTATCAGGTGAATTCATTATTGGCAGACCAGCCACAGGTTGAGGAAAACCAACAATTGCAGCAAAGAATCATCAAAGCATGCAGCTATTTTGCGCCAAGATTTAAAACCCTTTTATTCGAAAAGGAGCCCGATTTGGACAGCGATAACAAAGCTGTTCAAAAAAGTGTCCGGGATGCATACGACCGATTCATGTCCGATGCACAGGTAAAGCGGCAATGCCTCGAAAAATGCTGCGATGGCTTCACGGTTTTGACATATTTGGAAACCCGTGCCAAAGCAGCCATTGAAAAGCCAAAACCACGCCCAAAATCAGCCAGCAATTACCCTACCGACAGCACGGTAAGATACCCTGAATTGCTAAAACGAATACGTAGCTGGCGCGACAATATGGCCCATGAAATGGATGTACCTTACCATATGGTATTGCCAAGAAAAGCGCTTAGTGAAATAGCTGATTTAATGCCCATTAACCATAAAGAATTGTTGAATGTAAATGGAATTGGCAGGCGCAAAATCAAGCAATTCGGCAATGACATTCTCGACTTAATAAAAGAATTCATGCAAGAAAACGGCGTCGAAAAGGAAGTAGACAAATCCCCACTGTCGGAGATAAAAAAAGAACCCAAAATAGATACAAAAAAAATAAGCCTTGACCTGTTTAATACCACCAAATCCATTGAAAAAGTTGCAGCGGAACGCGGCCTTGCCACCTCCACCATCGAAGGCCACCTAGCCCATTATGTTGCACAAGGTGAGCTGGATATCAACAGTTTGGTGACGAAAGAAAAGATAGAACTTATCACCGAGTACTTTACTTCTGTTGATGACGAACATCTAGGACCTGCCCGCGAAATACTGGGCGATGATGTTAGCTATGGCGAATTGAAACTGGTGCTGGGACATTTGCGCTTTGGTGGAAAATTGGGAAGCCAGGTTTGAATTACCGAAAGCTGTTGACTGATTGGATTCAACTATTGAATTGAAGCAAGAATCAAATAAAAAGTAAGCGCAAGGCCAAACATAAACATCCGCCTAAACCTTTAAGCACAATGATTAGACAAATATTCTTATTTATACCCGGAATAAATTACACAAAATGACTAAAATTTCCGGCAAATTACAATGAAAAAGTAATTCATTCAAAGTAACTTTGGGGGACTGGTAACAGGCAAATATTTGATATTTCCTGTCTATTATTTGTTAAACACCTAAAAAACAAGTTCTATGGACGTTGAATTACTTTCCCGTATCCAGTTTGCCTTTACCATTTCGTTCCACTATATCTACCCCCCGCTGAGTATTGGACTGGGTTTTATCATGGTGCTGATGGAAGGCACCTATCTGAAAACTGGCAACAAACAATACGAGCAACTGGCACGTTTTTGGACTAAAATTTTCGCCATTACCTTTGGCCTGGGTGTAGCAACGGGCATTGTTATGGAATTTGAGTTTGGTACCAACTGGGCTACCTATTCCCGTTATGTTGGTGATGTGTTTGGCAGTGCACTGGCGGCAGAGGGCATTTTTGCCTTTGCGCTTGAAAGCGGGTTTTTAGGCGTACTGCTTTTTGGCTGGAACAGGGTGAAACCGATCGTCCATTTTATTTCCACCATTGGCGTTTGGTTTGGTTCGATGTTTTCGGCCGTGTGGATTGTAGTGGCTAACAGCTGGCAGCAAACGCCCGCAGGGCATCATATTGTGGGCGAAGGCGTCAATGCCCGTGCAGAAATTATCGATTTCTGGGCCATGGTATTCAATCCCTCAAGTGTTGACCGCATCCTGCATGTTTGGATAGGTGCCCTCATAGCAGGAGCCTTCCTTGTAATGAGCGTGCATGCATATTATTTGCTCAAAGGCCGGTTTGTTGAACTCTCCAAAAAGGCCTTTCCAATTGCCTTGGTAGCAGCTGCAATATTCTCGCTGATGCAACTCATTACCGGGCACAGCTCAGCTGCTGGCGTAGCTGAAAATCAACCTGCCAAGCTGGCTGCCTTCGAAGGGCATTACAACCAAACCGACCAGGCCGATCTGTACCTTTTCGGATGGGTAAATCAGGAAAAGCAACAAGTGGTTGGCCCTTATATGCCTGGTGGGTTGAGTTTTCTGTTGCACGGAAACTTCGATACGGCCGTTCCGGGATTAAATGATTTTCCGCAGGATGAAATTCCAACAGCGGTAAATGCTATTTTTCAATTTTACCATTTAATGGTTGCCTTCGGTTTGTTTTTTATAGGTTTGAGTTTTCTTGGCCTGTTCTTGTGGTGGCGTGGTAAGTTGTTTGACAACAAATGGTTGTTGTGGGTATTTGTTTTTGCGGTAATCCTGCCACAGCTGGCCAATCAGTTTGGATGGTTTTCTGCCGAAATGGGCCGCCAACCTTGGGTGGTATATGGTTTGCTTAAAACTGCCGATGCCCTCTCGGTTGTGGTTACAGCAAATCAGGTAGTTTTCTCCCTGATCATGTTTACGCTTATCTATGCGTTGCTTTTTGTGCTGTTTATTTATTTAATGAACAAAAAAATCCAACTTGGCCCCAAAGATGAAGGCAACACTTCGAAGCGTCCGCGTCAGCAAAGCATGGCCAGTTCAATTTAAGTAATCCATTTTATCACCATAAATCCTGTAAGTTATGGCAACTTTTTTCGGAATAGATTATCCAACGCTTTGGTTCCTGGTTGTAGGGGCCCTGTTTTCAGGCTATGCTATTTTAGATGGTTTTGACCTGGGTGCCGGGGCCTGGCATTTGTTTTTAAAAAACGAAGAAAGCAGACGTATAGCTCTTAATGCCGTCGGGCCGGTATGGGACGGCAATGAAGTATGGCTTGTAATCGGTGGGGGCGCCTTGTTTGCTGGCTTTCCAATACTTTATGCCTCCATTTTTTCAGCCATGTATATTCCTTTTATGCTGTTTTTGGCCGTATTAATTTTTCGTGCCGTATCCATCGAGTTCAGAAGCAAGGAAAGTATGAAATGGTGGCGCAAAACCTGGGACATCAGTTATAGTTTATCGAGTATATTCATGGCTTTGCTGTTGGGTGTGGTGGTAGGAAACATCCTTTGGGGGATTGAGATTGGGCCAAATTATGAATTTCAGGGCCACTGGCTTGATTTTTTGCACCCCTATGCCTTACTTGTTGGCATCACTACTGTTGCCCTGTTTATGATGCACGGCGCCATATATTTGGCCATGAAAACCGAAGGCAAATTGTTTACCCATGTGAACAAGCTGCTGCATAAATCAATAATCTTCTTTATAGTTGCCTATAGCATCGTAACTGTTTACACCCTCATTTATATCCCCCACCTATCGGATGATATTTATGAAAACACAGCCCTTTTTGTTGTTCCCCTGTTGGCCTTTCTAAGCATTGCCAATGTGCCCCGCCTGGTGAGCAAGGGCAAATATGTCATGGCGTTCCTTTTTTCAGCCCTTACCATGAGTTTCCTCCTTATTTTGGTAGCCATTGAGCTGTATCCTGTTATGATTTTGTCCACCATGGACACCGCCTATGATATAACTGTGTATAATGCGGCTTCATCTGAAAATTCGCTTCGGATAATGCTCAATATTACGGCTATAGGTGCTCCACTTGTAATTATTTACACTGTTTTTGTTTACAGAACTTTTTGGGGGAAAGTAAAGCTGGACGAAACCAGTTATTAACAGCAATTTTCACATCATGATCAGCAGGCTCAGGGCCATTACCGCCATACCAGCAACCAAGCCGTAGATAGCGAGGTGGTGTTCGCCAAACTCGGAAGCAGCAGGCAACAACTCATCCAGCGAAATAAATACCATGATGCCGGCCACCGCTGCAAAAAGCACCCCGAACATAACAGGGCCCATAAAAGACATAAGCAGGAAAAAGCCGATCAATGCGCCTAAGGGCTCTGCCAGACCACTGCTGAACGAAAGCCAAAATGCTTTTTTTCGGCTGCCGGTAGCATAAAAAATGGGAACGGATACAGCAATGCCTTCAGGTATGTTGTGAATGGCAATAGCAACGGCAATGGCAATACCCAGGGCAGGGTCGGTGAGTGCGGCTGTAAAAGTGGCCAGGCCCTCCGGGAAATTGTGTATGGCGATGGCAATGGCTGTAAAAACACCTGCCCGTCTGAGTCGGTGGTTCTTCTTCGCTTCTGCATCCATTTCTTCTACACGTCTGATTTCGTGTGGGTTTTCAACATTTGGGATAAGCTTGTCGATAAGTCCAATCAATATAATACCACCAAAAAAACCTCCTGCAACAACCCAACTTCCAGCTTGCATACCAAGCTCTTCTACAAGGTGATAGCGTGACTTTGAAAGTATTTCAACAAAGGAAACATAAATCATTACACCAGCTGAAAAACCCAATGCTACCGACAGGAATTTGGTATTGGTACGCTTGGCCATCAGGGCAATGGCGCTGCCAATACCCGTTGAAAGCCCTGCAAACAGGGTAAGGCCAAAGGCCAGCAGCAAATTTTCGGTAGCCAACATCTGGTTTTATGCTTTTAGTTTTCCCTCATTCTTTTGTTTGGCATATGCAGCCCTTGTTTCCATTTTCTGCATCTCACGCTGAATCACCAATTCGGCTATGGCTGCAGTCCTTTCTTCATCTGTTGAAAAACTAAGTGCTTTATTAAATGCGCTTTCACTAACGTCATGCCTATACATCAAGGCACACAACTGCTCAAAATCATTGGCCAGTAAGTCAGCAATAAAACTTTGCAGTCGCTTTCGCATCTCGTCATGATCAAGAAAATCTGCTTTTGTCAGCTCAAAAGGATTCAAAGGATTCATTGGCATTCAAGTCGGATTTTTGTCATGCAAAATTAAGCAGATGAATCGAAAGCGAAAAATTTAGTTATGCCCTTTTATCCCCTGCCGCTAAAATGGTCCATGGATTTGTACACTCCCAGCCAACGCCCTACAAATAAATCAAACCACTTTGTTGGAAGCAATCCTTTGATAATGGGCAACAAATAAACCAAGGCCGGCATACGCACAAAAATGCTGTTCTGCTTGATACCCTTGATGATTTTTCTGGCAGCTGTCTCCGGGCTTAGGTTTGGCAATAAAGGATTTACGCGGGCACCGGCAAACATACCCGTATCAATATAACTTGGGGTGACAGTGGTGACATGCACACCTGTTTTAAGTTGCTGCATCTCTATACGCAGGGATTCGGCCCAACCAAGCACCGCCCATTTGCTCCCGGCATAGGCAGCCATGCGCGGGTTGGAAAGCATGCCCGCTGCCGAAGCTATGACTACAATATGTCCGTGGCCGTTTGCCATAATCACAGGCAAAAAAGCATGAGTCACCAGCATGCATCCCAACACATTCACACCAATGGTTTTTTCAATTTCCCCTGGCAGGTGTTCATGAAAATACTTGCCCGAAACCACACCTGCATTCAAAATCAGTATATCTGGAAGCAACCCATCTGCAATGCATTGTTCGACAGCTTTTTGCACGCTTTCGGCATCAGCAACATCCACCCTAAAGCTGTGAACCTGACAGGTTTTTTGCTGCAAAGAATCTTTTGCCCTTTGCATGGCTTCTACATGAATATCCCAAATGATCAATGTTTCAGCCCCTTCTTCCAGGGCCATCTTTCCCATCAAATAGCCGATGCCAGAAGCACCTCCTGTTACCAATACCGTTTTGCTTTTAAATTGTGTCATGATTGATTTGCTTTGAGTACATGATTTACTGCTACATTTGCACCTAAATAATACAGCCATGCAAAGTAACAAAATGTATGCAATTAGCTGCCTGATAATCTTTTTATCTATGATGAATGGCCATGCGCAGGTGCTTAACCAAAGTTTGGTTGATCCTGTAAGAAACAAGGAAATACTGATTGATTATGTAAACAGGGAAGGCCTGCAAACAGGGGAATTTGAATCCTATTATAAAGCTGAATACAACAATTATACAGTTGATGATGATGCAATTCAACAATTAAAGGAATCATTGGCCGATTATGAAATCGTGATTGTATTAGCTAGTTGGTGTATCGACAGCAAAGAACAGGTACCCCGCTTCCTGAAGCTACTTGATTTGGCAGCCTATCCCGAAGATAGTTTACTGATGCTTGCTGTTGATTCCGATAAACAAGCCCGCGATGTAGAAACCGATTTTCTTGACATAGAGCGTGTTCCGACTTTCATCATTTACAAGCAAGGCGTAGAGCAAGGCCGCATTGTGGAAACACCCGTTAAAAGCCTCGAACTGGATTTATTGAGGATTTTAAATATTTCAAAGTAATTTTTAACTATGATAATCAGCGAACATATTGAGGAGCTTAAGCAGCTGCTCGCACAAGCACGTTTACAAGCCAAAACCATTGGTTTTGTCCCTACTATGGGTGCTTTGCATCAAGGCCATCTCGAACTGATGAAGCAGGCCAAAAGGGAAAACAATATTTTGGTCGTAAGCATTTTTGTGAACCCTATTCAATTCAACAATCCCGAGGACTTGAAAAAATATCCGCGCACCATTGAAACCGACAGCCAAATGCTTGAAAGCATTGGTTGTGATTTTCTCTTTTACCCATCAGCAAAAGAAATGTACCCTAAGCCCGACACCACACAGTATGATTTCGGAGCACTGGCCCAAAACATGGAAGGCGAAAAACGTCCGGGACACTTCAATGGTGTTGCCATCGTCGTACGCAAATTATTTGAGATTGTGGAGCCTGACAAAGCCTATTTTGGCGAGAAGGATTATCAGCAACTTGCTATTATACAAGCACTGGTGCGCATGCTCAATATGCCCGTTCAGGTAATTCCCTGCCCCATTGTGCGCGAAACAGATGGCTTGGCCATGAGTTCGCGCAATAGGCGGTTAAGTGAGGAAGCAAGGCATGCAGCACCGTTTATATACGAAACCCTGAAAAGGGCCATCACCTTATTTCCGACCTATACACCACAAGACCTCATACAATGGGTTGCAGGTCAGTTTGACAACAAACAAGTCTTTACAGTTGATTATATTGAAATTGCTGACGACCAGCAATTGCAACCCATACAAAGTTGGCAAGATGCTGATGGCATTTTGCTTTTTGTTGCCGTTTTTCTGGATGGGGTAAGGCTGATCGATAATATTCGAATTATTTAGTACTTTTGCTGCCCAAAGTATTATCTTTGACACTGATTTGCAGTCTTCAAACCTGATTTTGATGAATATTGAAGTTTTAAAATCAAAAATTCACCGGGCCACTATCACGCAGGCCGACCTCAATTACATTGGCAGCATTGCCATTGACGAAAATTTGATGGACGCAGCCAACCTGATTGAGAATGAGCGGGTGAGCATTTACAATATTACCAATGGCGAACGCCTCGATACTTATGTTATCAAGGGCGAGCGTGGTAGTGGCATTATTTCCCTGAATGGTGCTGCAGCACGCAAAGTGGCCATTGGCGACCATGTGATTATTGTTTCCTATGCCAGCATGGATTTTGAAAAGGCCAAAACATACAAGCCTTCCATTATCTTTCCCAACAATCTGAATAAATTAGACAACTAATTTTGAGTAGTAAACTAATAAATGGACTGAAGTACCTGCTTTTTTTACTGCTGGGTATTTTCTTGTTGTGGCTTAGTTTCCGTCAGCTTGATTTGTCCGAAGTGTGGGCTGATATCCTAAAGGCGCATTATATTTGGATGTTTATTGCCTTGGTATTTGCTGTTTTTTCGCACATTTTCAGGGCTTTGCGCTGGAATCTGCTTATCAACAGCATGGGCTACCAAACAAAGTTAACGACAACCTTTTATGCCGTTATGGTCGGCTATATGGCCAATACAGCTGTTCCGCGCATGGGCGAATTTATGCGTTGTGGCATGCTGGCGCGCAAAGGAAATATTCCCTTTAACGCCCTGATAGGCTCGGTAATATCCGAAAGGGTTTTCGATCTGCTCGTATTGTTGGTGTTGCTATTTGGTGTGGTTGTTTTTCAGTGGGACCTCGCCGGAGGTTTTGTAACACGTATGATCGGACCTTTGATTGAATCTGTTATGAATAATTTCAACCTGTTGCTGATTGTATCAATCACAGGTGTTTTATCCATGGTAGCCCTGTTGGTGCTGGGATTGATGTTTAAGGAACATATCAAAGGTTTGCCAGGTTATGGAAAAACGCGTGAAATAATCCTTGGCCTGGTTGCTGGCGCCAAAACCATCAAACGCGTAGAGCAGAAAGGCCTCTTTTTGTTATACACCATGCTGATTTGGTTTTTTTACGCCCTGATGATTTATCTCCCTTTCAGGATGCTTCCTGAAACTGCCCACCTCGATTTTGTGGCAGCAATCACTTTTCTGGTCATAGGGAGTCTGGGCATAGTTGCCCCTGTTCCGGGTGGCATTGGTGCCTACCACTTTATTGGCAAGGCTACCCTGGTTGAATTGTACAACATTTCGGGAACAATTGCCGGGTCGTTTGTAGCCATTACACATGCCGGGCAAACATTGCTGAATGTGGGGGTTGGTGCTATTGGTTATTTTTTGCTTACCTTCACAAAAAGAAAAAAGCAGCAAAATGAGCAAAACTGAATCCATCCAAAAAAAAATTATTGCTCCTGAAAAAATTGACTCCCTATTGGTTTTGTGGCGTTTTCAGGAGAAAAAAGTCGTGTTTACCAATGGTTGTTTCGACCTGCTGCACCTGGGCCATATCGACTATTTGAGCAAAGCTGCCGACCTGGGCGATGTTTTGTTGGTAGGATTGAATTCCGACGCCTCTGTTAGCCGCATCAAAGGTCCACAACGTCCTATACTTGACGAGTATGCACGTGCGATGATGCTGGCTTCTATGCAGTTTGTTGATGCCGTGATGCTTTTTGATGAAGATACGCCCTATGAACTCATCAAGCAGGTGCAGCCTGATGTGCTTGTTAAAGGCAAGGATTACAAAGCAGAAGATGTGGTTGGATATGATATTGTGAAAGCCAAGGGGGGCAACGTAGAAACAATTGATTTGGTTGAGGGGTATTCAACAACGTCCCTTATTGAAAAGCTGAGGCAGGCAAAGCCCTGAAGCGATTATTTTATTCTTAAACAGAAAACATACCCTATATAAAGCCATTTAAGCATGCACGAATTTCTCGACACCGACATTTTCAATTATGTTGTATTGCCGCTGCTCATTGCCATTGCACGCATTATGGATGTAACCATTGGCACGATCAGGCTGATTTTTGTTTCGCGTGGCTATAAATACCTGGCCCCCTTACTTGGTTTTGCTGAAGTAATTATATGGTTATTAGCCATCAGCCAGATTATGCAACACCTCGACAACTTCATGTGCTACCTTGGCTATGGTGCAGGGTTCGCCGCCGGAAATTATATCGGCATTATCCTGGTCGAAAAAATGACCTTGGGAACTGTTGTTATCCGCATCATCCCAAAAAAAGACACCAGCGAACTGGTTCAAAAGCTCCGTGCCGAAAATTATGGCGTAACCACCATGTATGCCGAAGGAAAATCGGGGCCGGTGCAGGTACTTTTCAGCATCGTGAAGCGAAAGGACCTGCAGGATGTACTGCATATACTGAATACCTATAATCCGCATGCTTTTTACACAATCGAAGAGGTGCAAACAGTTAACGAAGGCTACTTTAAAGCTTCCAATAAGCAAAGTTTCTTCAAAAGGGTAAATCCCATTGTATATTTAAAGAAATAGCAAAACAGGGAAGCAACTACCCTGCTGGCTTATTCGCAAAATTCATTCTAAAAGAAAAGGCAGGTAACCTAAAGTAAATTTTCAAGACTGCTTCTTGCATTATAGCGGCGAAATTGCTACTTTTATTGCCGAAAAGTTATTACAATTAATAAAATTTGGTCATGCCTACATTTAACAGCAAATCTGACTTATTGGATATCCGTATTAATGGACCCGTTGCCATTATAAAAATTACCGGTGATGTTTACCAACTTATTACCAACCTTGATCAAAGTGAAAATTTTATTCATGTGCTAACCCAAGTTAACCAGGATAATAACCTGAAGGCCTTGCTTTTGCTCAATGACAAGGAAGTTTACAGCGAAAAAGCCTACAACAGCTTCATGGAAACTGTTGTTGACACGGAGCCCACCGAAATTGGATTTCCAGTAATTCGTGAAGGAAAACTAAACTTTTTATTCAACCAGGTAATAAACCGTTTAATCCGCAGAATTATCGACTTTAAAAAACTTTTTGTCGTCGGACTTCAGGGTGAGGTTGTCAGTCCGTTCTTTGGCAGCAGCCTGGCTGCCGATTTTAAGTTTGGATCAGACAAATTTTCTTTCCTTTTGGCACACCAAAAGTTTGGGTTGCATCCGGGTGGGGCCCTTCCCTATTTTCTGTCCAAATTTTTACACCACAGCAAGGCCACTGAAATCCTGCTGCGCCATAGCCCGATATATGCCGAAGAAGCATTACAGCTTGGGCTGATCAACGACATCGTTGATGAGCATAATTTTGAAGAAGCCTGCCTGGAGCGCACCCTGGCATTTTGCTCAGGACCAGCCTGCACCCTGCACTTTACCAAAAGATTGCTGAACTTTACCCGAAAAGACTTGTCAGACTATATCGATTTCGAAACACAATTATTAAACCTTTGATCGGAAATTTGATTTGATGTTTAAAATCCGACTTTTTGGCAATTAGTCAAGCTATTTCTAATAAACCACAAGCTTTTCACGAAGCAATACCTGCCCTTGCCTGGCCACTAAATAATAAACTCCGGGCCTTAATCCATTGCGCGCAAGCAACCAGGTTTCGTTCGCTGCCATCTGTTTCTTAGCCAAACTTCTGCCCTGTGTGTCCATTAGCTGCACTTCAAAAAACAGCCCATCAAAACCTTTTATTTCAATCCGCGCATACTGCTGCATAGGATTTGGCCATACTTTCAATAAAGGAAGATCTTTGTTCTCACCCAAAGCAGTATTGTCCACAATGGTAACATGCCAATCCTGGCCACTGTTGTTGTTCCAGTTATCGCTGCCGTAATGGATCACAAAATTCAATTCATTCACTATTTGATCTCTATTGAATGGCCCCACCTGGACCATCCAAAGCCCATTCTGTTCCATGAAAGGACTTTGAATGGCTACCTCGTCATTCCATATCTGCGAGCCGGCAGGCCAATACTCCTCATGAGGTTTGGTCCAGTTGTTCACGCCCCAATGCAGGCGTGAGGATGCAGTCATATTGTCATCCTCGTTCACAACGATTGTCACTACATCGCTTACCATGGGCAATTCGGGAAACCAACTGATACCAGGCGGGAAACTGCTCATCACGATAATGCTGAGTTTATAAGCCGTATTACTTTCAAGACCATGACTATCAATAAGCTTATAAGTAAAATAAGTGTAAGGGTTGCCCGATTCGTCTTGTGTTGGTGCAAAAGTCAATTGCGAAACATCAACAATAAGCTCATTTGCAGCCACTCCCTGCCCATTACGAAGCAACTGCCCTTTTGCAGGCAATTCCTGCAGGCGGATACCTGCAAAGCTATTGCCTGTCGGGCTGTTGAACGGAAAATTGGCCGCCACAAAAGTATGGATGCTGTTGGCCGGCATATTGAGGCTATTGTCATACCCTAAAGGATTGTTGGTGATCACATTCAAATACATAGCATAGGTATTAGTGGAATACCTGCCCTGATCATCTTTTACCTTAAATTCAAAACTTGTGTAGGGCGTTCCCTGCGCATTGTTTTCTGGGCTGAACAAAAGGAGGGGCAATTGTGGACAGTCCTGTCCGGAAGCCACTGCAGTGCCATTGTATGTGAGGCTGCCATTGGCTGGTAATGATTCGATCCGTATGCCTTCGAAAGCTGCATTGCCAGGACTTTGAAAGTAAAAATCTGTTGTGCCGAAAGCATAATTGCTATTTACAAGCATATCCACGCTGCCATTGGCACCCACCGGATTGGGGTCGGGATCATTTTCAATTTGGATAAACCAATCATTTCCGTTGTTATTATCCCATTGGCTGTCAGACAGTTTAAAAACAAAAGCCAATTGATCCACCAATTGTTGGGCATTGTTGAACGGCCCCAGTTGCCAATAGTAATCCCCTTCATCATTCTGGGCTGTAGGTGGGCTTTGCACTGCATCACTCCCATCATGTTCAACTGTTCCTTCCGGCCAATACGATGGCAGTGGTCGTTCCCAATCGTTTACCCCCCAATGCAATTTCGTTTGAGCGGTTGCATGCTTAGCTGTAATGGAAATCATTTCGTTCAGGTTGGGTTGCTGCGGATGCCAGCTCACATTGCTGCTGCTTCCACCACTTCCGTCGCCAACCCATACGTGCTGAATGGGTGATTTGGTGGTATTGCCGTTCAAGTCAGTGGCTTCCACGTAATAATCGATGAGCACATTGGTATAGTCATTGATTTCAGCAGCAAATTCCTGTGCTTTATATAGCGGCATGGGATCGGTAATGGAGGTTATTGAGGTTGCGCTCATGGCCAAGGATTGCCATGGGCCTGTGGCTGGTCCCTCTGCATAAACCATATTGTCATACTGTACCTGATCACTGTTGCTGATGCGGTATTTCAATTGCACATTGCTCAATCCGCTCAGATCAAAAACATAAGTCCACACGGTGAAATCCGAAGGCATTGCACCTGCACCATCCCACTCAATATCTCCTGGATTGTAAGGATGGCGTTGTGGAAGATAAATTGCCGGTGGCGTAAGGTCTGTGCCACTTTGAGCAACAGGCAAGGCATTGGTCACTGCCTGATTGGCTGCCCGCACGGGGTTGCTGTCCCATATTTCGGTTCCATCCCAATACCAATAGTCGCTTGCATGGCCATTGAGGTAAAAGTGCCAGCCCTGCAGGGTGCCGTTGTGGCCAGGATTGATCTGCTGCGCTGTTTCGACGATGTTTTTGGCAGCTGTCATAATGCCCCAGCTATTGCGGTCGGGGCTGTAATTGGGCGTACCCATATAATTTCCAGGGTCGCCATTCCATTTTTTAAATTGGGGATCCCCGGCATCAGCACCCAGCCAGCTACCATCCTGCACATGGATTATATCGTCCTGTGGTACAGGAAAGCGGTCGAGATAATCCTGGATGGTGGTACACTCAAACCGATGTGATTGACTTTGCAGCCAGTTTACAAAATTCTGGAAATTGTGGTTGTAGTAGCCCTCACTTCCACCGCCGTGGTTGTCGCCATCGTGATGCAGCACAATAAGGATAGGCCTTTCAGGATCTGTATTATATTCTTCAAACTGGCTCATTACCAGTTCATAATTCAAGGCACCGAATCCACCGCGGCCATCTTCTTCGCCCAGATAACGCGATGCTGGCACCCCAATAATTTTCTTCGTTTCTCCGCTCTCAGGATCTGTATAGGAAACATAGCGGGGCTGATGTCCCCATTGAATGGAAACAGGCTGCGGCGCCCACAAGCCATTGAGCTGAAGCCAGTCGCCGGGGTCAGGATTGCGCACATCGGCCTTGTTGGGGCGCAACACACCGGATTGGTCACCTACAGGCGCACCCGCTGCCGTACGGTCGAAATGGATGTTGTCAATCAATACCCATTCAAAACCCTCATCCACCAAGGCTGGTATTATGCGGGGTGAGAAAGCGGTTTCAGGTGGAAATATTCCTTTTGAATAAGACCCTGTGAATGTTTGCTCGAATATCTGTTTATGCTTTTGTACCTGGCGTCGGATATCGTTGTAATCAATCAATCCCATTAGTGGATGGTGATAGCCAAACCCCAACATGTCCATGCGGGGATTGCCCAAGGATGTTTGTTGGTTCTTGATATAATTCCAATCGTTTTTCCAATTGTTGAAACCCACACCTGCCTGCTGCAGATTGTTCAAATTTTCGATGAGAGACCCGCTGAAACTGACCTGAGCACCAAAATGAGGAAAACTGGCATTGATTCCTTTTTGGACAGCATTTCGAGGCCAGTTTGTATAGGGTCCTGTGCGGTTTAAGTGCACATCATAAAGTGAAAAACTGAAAACACCACTTTGCTCTGTTTGCACTATATTTTGGTAAGGATAATAGATTGGTTGGTGCATATGCCACAAAAAAGCAATGTAAACCTTAGGGGTTTGACGTATGCTGTCGGATTGCGCTTGTGCAAGCCAAGGCACCAAAATTAAGCTTAGAAAGACAGGTGGAAAAAAGCGTTTCATGCGATTTGATTTTTCTCAAAAATATGAACAGTAATGGTTCGGTGACAGAAAACCTTAGACTGGTTTTAATTTATCTCCTTCATTAAATGTCCTTTATAAATCTGTTAGTTTTGCCGCAAACGATTGCGAAACACCATGAAAAAAAGCCAAATAATAGTTAGACCCACCTTCTAAAAGGAATACCAGCATAAAGAAAGGTCTGCTTCGAAATAAGAATAATTAGTACATTTGCATTACCCTGTAAATCAACCTATGCCAACACTACCACAACTTACTGACTGGCTTCCTACAACAAAAAAGGAAGTAGAACTCCGCGGATGGGAACAACTGGATGTAATATTATTCACCGGCGATGCCTATGTGGACCATCCCGCTTTTGGGGCTGCTGTAATTGGCCGCATCATTGAACGTGAAGGGTTTAAAGTAGCCATCGTACCCCAACCAAACTGGCAGGACGACCTGCGTGATTTTAAGAAATTGGGTGCTCCCAGGCTGTTCTTTGGTGTAACCTCCGGCAATATGGATTCTATGGTGAACCATTATACAGCAAACAAACGCCTGCGATCAAACGATGCTTATACACCAGGAGGCAAAAGCGGTTTCAGACCCGATTATGCCACCATTGTTTATAGCCATATCCTCAAAGAAATTTTTCCGGATGTACCGTTGATGATAGGTGGCGTTGAAGCTTCGCTACGCCGCGTTACCCATTATGACTATTGGTCGGATATGCTAAAGCCTTCCATACTTGTAGATTCAAAAGCCGATATTGGTGTATATGGCATGGGCGAACTGGCTTTGCTTGAATTGCTCCATGCCCTCGACAAGGGTAAGAAAATTGATGAACTGACCGGAATTAAACAAACCTTTTACCTCAAATCGCAAAACCTTGAAATAGAGAAATCGGGCTGGGGCGATATTCACCTGGCCTCGCATGAGTTATGCCTTGCCGATAAAAAGTCGTATGCGGGAAACTTCCGGCACATTGAACAGGAATCGAATAAAACCCATGCAGCAAGATTGATACAAGATGTTGGCGACAAAAAGCTGATTATTAATCCCCCCTTTCCAACATATACCGAAGAGCAGATGGATGCCTCTTTTGATTTGCCTTTTACCCGCAAGCCACATCCCAAATACGATAAGCGCGGCACCATTCCGGCATATGAAATGATTCGACATTCGGTGAATTTGCACCGCGGGTGCTTTGGTGGGTGCAGCTTTTGCACCATTTCGGCACACCAGGGCAAATTTGTTGCCAGCCGCAGCAAACGTTCCATTATGCAGGAAGTGGACCAGATTACAAAAATGGACGATTTCAAGGGTTATATCAGCGATTTGGGCGGGCCATCAGCCAATATGTATAAAATGAAAGGAAAGCACCAGGGTATTTGCGACAACTGCAAGCGCCCAAGCTGCGTATTTCCTGAGATATGTAGCAATCTGGATACGAACCACTACCCCATGCTTGATATCTACCGCGAAGTGGATAAACATCCGGCCATTAAAAAAGCTTTTGTAACCTCAGGCTTGCGTTACGACCTTTTTCTTTCGGACGATAAGGAAAGTTGCACCAAAAACAGTTACGACGACTATCTGAGGCAGCTCGTGACACGTCATGTGAGCGGACGCTTAAAGGTAGCTCCTGAGCACACTTCTGATAATGTATTGAAAGCCATGCGGAAGCCCAGCTTTAAGCTTTTTTATAAACTCAAGAAAAAGTTTGAACAGATCAATGCCGAAACTGGACTCAACCAACAGCTTATTCCCTATTTTATTTCGAGCCACCCCGAAAGCACCATAGAGGACATGGCACAACTGGCTGCCGACACCAAAGATTTGGGCTTCAAGCTGGAACAGGTTCAGGATTTTACGCCTACTCCCATGACGGTTGCCACCGTGATTTACTATTCCGGATATAATCCTTACACACTGAAGCCTGTTTATACAGCACGTAATAAAACGGAAAAATTGGAACAACAACGTTTCTTTTTTTGGTATAAACGTGAAAATCAGGCCTGGATCAAAAATAGTTTGATGAAAATTAAGCGCGATGACCTGGCAAAAAAATTGCTGACTGCTAAGCCAAACCAACAAAAGCATGCCTTTAGAAAAAAGAAATAAGCTTGCAGTGATTTCATATTTTTCACTGTTTCTGCAATCTCTGTCATTCTACGTGCTTGCTTATCTTTTGATTTATGTATTTGCTGGTATATCAACCTTGTATATTGCATACGACATGGATATCCCGGTACGTTTATTGGCTGACGAAATTCAGTTCAACCTAGCAGATGATTCACCACTATGGACCTTTGATGCAATCGTGAGTGTATTTATGACAGCACCTGTTATCAGTTTTATTGTTGGGGTGGTAAGCCTGCTTATCTATCAGTTTTTTACAAGAATATCTGTATCCTTCTTACTTGCGATAATCTGGCTTTTTTTGCATGCCTTCAACCAAACATTTGGTTTGGTGAGCGAAGACCTAATAACTCAAACAGGCCTCACCCGGGTTGCCAATACGCTTGAAATTGCCAATTTTATGATTGTTATTACAATCGGTGTCTCCCTTTTCTTTTTGTTCAAGGCAGGAACTTTCGGAGGAAAATTATTCTTTTTCCACATGCCTGAAAAATTATTTAAACAAAAGTACAAGCGGTTTAAACTCCTTTTATTCACCTTCTTTCTACCCTGGATTACAGGTAGTTTGGTATTTTTTCTCATTTCATGGCCCCTAATCACCCCAAAAGAAATCATACTATCCCTATTGATGCTTTTTATGCTTATTTGTTTGGCTTTCGTCAGGCCTTATAAACGTAAAGATCAACCCACTACCAAGCAAATTGCATGGCATGTGGTGTTTTATCCATTGCTTATGATTGGCTTCATCATTGCGTTTTTGTATTTTCTCAGGGATGGAATTGGTTTTTGATGGTCAGCAATGATTGGACAGGATGAACAGTTTTGTCATGTTTTTCATGCTCAACTATCAAAAATGTTGATCCAATCTATATTGGTAAAGCATCTGTATCAAGGCCCCCTTAAACTTCAACTTTGTCTTGTCCAAAAAGCCTTTGCTCTTTAAAAAATAATTTTAACCACAAAAACTTGAAATCAACACCACATATATGCATCAAGTTGCATATATTTGTAGCCAACTAAGGATGAAGAAGAAGAAAACCATCTAAATCAAACAATTAATATGGACAGAATCACAGTAATCGGAGCAGGTAACGTAGGGGCCACTTGTGCCAATGTTATCGCTCACAAGAATTTATGCAAAGAAGTTGTATTGGTGGATATTAAAGAAGGTACTGCCGAAGGCAAGGCCCTCGATATCTGGCAAACAGCGCCAATCAACCACTTCAACACCCGTGTGGTAGGTTCCACCAACGACTATCTAAAAACAAAGGGATCAGGCGTTATCGTTATTACTTCGGGCCTGCCACGCAAGCCAGGCATGTCGCGCGACGATTTGATCAAAACCAATGCAGCCATCGTAAAGGATGTAACTGAAAAAGCTGTAAAGTATTCGCCGGATGCCATTATCATCATTGTTTCGAATCCCCTTGATGTGATGACCTATACAGCCTACCTGGCCAGTAACAAGCCATCAACCAAGGTGTTTGGGATGGCCGGTACGCTTGACACAGCACGCTATCGTGCCTTTATTTCAGATGCTTTGAATGTATCACCTACCGACATCCATGCTTTGCTTATGGGCGGTCACGGCGACACCATGGTACCCCTGCCCCGCTACACCTCCATCAATGGTATTCCCGTTACGGAACTGCTTGGCAAAGAAGAACTGGACAAAATTGTTGAACGCACCAAAAAAGGTGGCGGTGAATTGGTGAACCTCATGGGAACCTCTGCCTGGTATGCTCCCGGTGCTGCTGCTGCCCAAATGGTGGAAGCCATCGTAGATGACCAAAACAGGATATTTCCAGTATGCGCCTTACTTACAGGCGAGTATGGTCTGAAAGATGTGTATCTCGGTGTTCCGGTAAAACTTGGCCGCAGAGGTATTGAAGAGGTTATTGAAGTGGACCTGAACAAAGAAGAGAAAAAATTGCTCTATGATTCATCCGACTCCGTC
>CAYTUA010000212.1:0-7075 GCA_964440855.1 uncultured Lentimicrobiaceae bacterium | reverse complement strand
AAGAAAAATATACAAAAATTGTTTTCGTTCATTTGAAGTTATCAAGTGGCTTACAAAATTGGAAACCCGCAGCCGGCCTTACAAGCCGTGCTGCGGGCACCAAACCAACACACAATTCACTCATTTTGCTGTTTGTAATTTTGAAACTCAAATATGACCAAATATCGGCCACTTCACGCAGATGCTATTTCGTTCCTGCCTTTATCTTATCGCTCATGCTCAGCCCTTCAATAACCTGAATAACAATGCCATCTGAAAGACCAGTTTTGATATATCTTTTTTCAAACTGTTCAGGGCTTGTTTCTACTTCCACATAAGTTGAATCCCCTTCAAAAAGCAGCATACTTTCGTTTATGGCCATAACCTGTTCGACACGCTCGAGGACAATATCAGCGTTGGCACTGTAGCCGGCACGGATAAACTGCTGGTCTTTAAGTTCAACCGCAGCCCTGATTTCGAACTGAATGGCTCCGTTCTCTTCTACACCTTTGGGAGAAATACGCTCAAGACGGGCAGCAAAACTTTCCTGCTCAATGGCACCTATCGAAAGAATCAGCTCCATGTCCTCTTTGATCTTGCCCACTTCCGATTCGTCCACCTTGCCCTCGAAAATCATTTCACTCATATCTGCAATGGTGGCCACTGTTGTGCCGTCGTTGAACTGATTGCTCTCGATCACTGAGTTGCCTTCTTCAACAGGCACTAAAAGCACCATGCCATTGATGGTTGAGGTGATAAGTGTATTGGTCGCAGCCCCAAGCTTTTTGGTAGCCCCTTCGCGAATAAGTTGCAGGTTATCTTCAGCTGTGCGCAGCTCTTCGGTTGCATTGCGAAAAGCAATTTCATACGTGAGGAAGTCAGCTTCGGCCACAACATTTTGTTCAAACAATTGCTTGTAGCGCAGGTAATTTTTACGCGATTCCTCCAAATTAATATCTGCCCGCTTCACGCGCGATTCGGCATTGTTCAGGTTGATCATGTCGGGTATAATTTTCACACGGGCAATCAAATCACCTTTTTTAACCATATCACCCGGCTCAACAAAAATTTCTTCGATAATACCAGAAATCTTGGGCTTGATTTCAATTTCCTTGCGGGGCACAACCGATCCGGTGGCAACTGTTTTGCGTATTATATCAGTAGTAAACGGACTGGTTGTTTCGTAAACTATGGGTTTGGCCTGTGATTTTTTGTAGAGGTACAATATAGTACCTGCAAATACTCCGACTACAACAAGGGCGACTAAAATTTTAAGAATTGTTTTCATGACTATTGTGTTTATCTGGGTTTTTCAAAGTTTATTATTTATAAAAGTTCTTTTTTATTCGTACCGTAAGGCATCAATTGGTTTTATACTAACGGCGCGTCGGGCCGGAATAAAGCCGGCTACAACGCCTGATATGACTAATATTAAGAGTGCAGTTACTGCAACATTGAAATCAACATTCGGATTCAGAAACATTTGCCTGCCGCCTTCCTGGGGGAGGTTTTTGTTGATTAGTTCAATCAGGAATACACCTATTACAAGGCCCGTATAGCCGGCCGATGTTGTCAGTATAACCGATTCGCTAACAATCTGACTGATTACTTTCAGAGGAGACGCACCAATAGCACGCATAATGCCGATTTCTTTGGTGCGCTCTTTCACCACCACCAACATGATATTGCTGATTCCGATAACACCGGCCAGCAAGGTGCCTGTCCCAACAATCCAGATAAGGGCATTGATACCACCAAAAAGGCCTTGCATTTGCTCGAATTCTTTTTCGAGGTTAAAAAACCCGATTGCGCGGTCATCCTCGGGGGCTACTTTATGGCGTTCCTTAAGCAGCCTGACAGCACTTTCTTCAAGCTGTGTAGCGGCATATCCTTCTTTAGCCGTCATGGCAAACCACGAAATGCGGTCGCCATAATTGAAAGCCTGCTGTATGGTGGTAAAAGGTAAATGGATGCTTTCTTCCTTGTCGCCACCAAAATTCATATTGGTGCTCAATGGTTTGAATACGCCCACCACTTGAAAATAGATACCATTGATGCGGATATACTCCCCAATCGGGTTTTCCTCTTTTTCGAACAATACATCGCGTACTTTTTGGCCAATAACAGCCACCTTTCGCCTTTGATCTGTATCGTTTTGATTGATAAACCTACCCTGAATCAATTCAACCGGGTCTATTTCGTTCCACTGTGCATAGTCCCCAAAAACGCTGAATGCACCCGCTTTGAGTCCCCTAACCACATTGTTTCCATCGCGGCCATAAACCTGCAAGCGAGGCGAAAGAATATCCAATTCTTCAATATTTTCGCGCAAGGCCTTGATGTCATCATTTCGAAAATCGAAGCGGCGTCCACGCGGCAAGCCTTGATAAGGCACTGAGGTGGAACGCGACCACATGAAAACGCTGTTGGTGGCAAAATCGCCCATGCCGTCCCTCACACCATTCTCAAGTCCTTTGCCCGAACCCAGCATGACCATCAGCATAAAAATGCCCCAAAATACGCCGAAGGCCGTCAGCGTGGTGCGCATTTTGTTTTTGGCCAAACTGCTCCAGATTTCTGTCCATTTATCGCGGTCAAACATGCTTACTATTTTTTAATTTCCTTATTTCAATCCTCTGCATCATGGTCAAATTATTCGTCTCTTAAGGCTTCGATCGGTCTGATGGAGGCTGCCCGCCGTGCCGGAAAAAAACCGGCCAAAGCACCTGCAAACACCAACAAAACAGTAGCTCCAATAGCCACACCAATATCAACCTGTGGGTGTTTGAAAAAGGGTGTGTCAATATTTCCCGAAACCAATTCAAGCAGTGCAACACCCAACACCAGTCCTACATATCCTGCAAATGCGGTTATCAAAATGGCTTCCTGCATAACCAAACTGACAACACTGCCTGGTGTTGCACCTATGGCTTTGCGGATGCCAATTTCCTTGGTACGGTCCTTTACCACAATCATCATAATATTGCTTACGCCAACCACCCCGGCTATGATGGTGCCAATGCCAATAACCCAAACGAATAAGCTGATACTGCTAAACAAACGTACAAACTGGTCAAAGGCTTCGGTACTGTTCCACGAACCAATGGCACGCTCATCAGTAGGGTCAAAATTATGGCGTGCAGCCAAGGTAGTTTTTATTTCTGATTCTATCTCCTTAGATGTCTCTACAGAAGCGTCACCAACAGTTAAAGCAATTAAATTGATGCGGTTGCTGCCTGAAAACACGCGCTGTGCTGTTGTGATTGGTAAATATACCATGTGCATATTTTCGCTGTTGTTCGAAGCATCCGTAAACAGCCCAACAACCTTAAAAGGTACCCCGTTCACATTGATGTATTTACCAATGGCTTCTTCCTGCTTGAATATCTCCTCCTTCACTTTGGTGCTGATGACCACTGATTTTCTGTAATTTATTAAGTCGAATTTGTTGATAAAGCGGCCTTCAGGTATTTCAAGGCGTTCAATATACAGGTAGTCGGGATGGACGCTGCGTACGTTGTAGGTCCCTGATTCATTTTTATAGGAAATGATGTTGTTGCTACTTGTATTGAATCGGGCAGACAATTTATCAATTCCTTCAATGTGGTTTCCGATATAATCGTAATCCTCATTCGTCATGCGCACATAGCGGCCGGGTTGCATACCGGCATAGGGTTTGCTTGTTTGGCCGCTCCAAATCCACATGGAATTGGTGGCCGAACCCTGAAATTGGGTTTGCACTCCCTTTTGTAAACCCTTGCCTGCCCCTTGCAAAATAATCAGCATAAAAATACCCCAGGCAACGGAAAAGCCGGTAAGAAAAGTGCGCAGCTTGTTCTTGCTTATGGTGCTGAAAATCTCTTGCCATTTATCCAGGTCGAACATTTTTTTAATCTTTGGGTGTTGATATTCTTTGTTTCAGATGTTGTTAAGATGAATCTGGAATCGTCCAATTCTTATCCTGCTTTAGAGGTTATTTTTTCTTCGCGGTGCACGCCATTTTTCTTGTCCGTATTGATCAAACCATCATGCAAACGAATAATGCGTTGCGTTTTATGCGCAATGTCGTTTTCGTGGGTCACAATGATGATGGTGATGCCAGTAGCATTTACTTCCTGCAGCAGCTCCATCACTTCCGAGGAGGTAACGCTGTCAAGGGCACCAGTAGGCTCATCGGCAAGGATCACTTTGGGTTGCGAAATGAGGGAACGGGCGATGGCGAGACGCTGTTTTTGTCCACCCGAAAGTTCATTGGGCATATGGCTGGCCCATTCGCGCAAACCAACCCTTTCGAGGTATTCCATGGCCAGTTTGTTGCGTTTGCGCCTTCCAATCCCCTGATAGTATAAGGGCAAAGCTACATTTTCAACTGCATTTTTAAAACTGATCAGATTAAAGGATTGAAAAACAAAACCCAGAAATTTGTTGCGCAACATGGCAGCTTTGGTTTCATTCATCTCTTTAATCAGTTGATTGTCGAGATAGTATTCGCCTTTATCATGATTATCGAGCAGGCCTATGATGTTGAGCAAAGTTGATTTTCCGGAGCCTGACGAGCCCATGATTGAAACCATTTCACCAGCTTGCACTTCCAGGTTGATGCCTTTGAGTACATGCAGGCTGCTTTTACCCATGGGATAGCTTTTGTGAATGTTGTTGAGTTTGATCATATCTAAAATAACTTGATGTGTACGGTTCAGATTTTAATGATCTCAACAAATTCATATACTATGCCATTATTTATAAAATATTATCTGTTAACAATATAAGTCGATAATTTAACAAAGCAGGCTGTTCGCTTCAAGACAGGAAGTGTGCGGATGCGTTCATAAAAAGTCTAAAAACCGTACACCTTGAAAGAATTTCTAAAGCGCCTTCTATAGTTGGTGGATGCGCGGAACCAGCGATTTCGATTGAGATTCTCAATGGACTCTAAAGCATAATTTCCATTCAGGCATTAGTGCCCGGATGGATTGAAACTTAATGAACCTCAATTTCTTAATAAAAACTGATCCTGAGAGATAAAACACATCTTAAACCCCGATCGCTTCCTGAACAAGTTGCAGGTAAACATCCAACCAGCCTTTCCAGCGTTTTTCATTGCTGAGGCTTTCGTTGTGCCACAGGGAGATGAAGGTTCCATCTACACTTTTAACTGTTTTGATCAGGGCTTTGATCTGTTCAATGGCTTCCTGCGGGCTCAGCTGCATATAATCGCGAAGGGTGCCGTCCATAACCGTAAACGGATGAATGCGCAGGTTGGTGGGCACATCATGGTCCAGATCGTAAAAAAGGAAGCTGTCGGCTATACCGGCCCTGAAACCAGGCTGCTGTGCATAGCCCATTGTGTAATCATCGGTTATATCAAGGTCAACAAGATTCTGGTATGTTTCCGGGAGACTCAGTCGAAGAAAATGCTGCCGGCTTTTAATAATTTGCCTGTTCACCACAGCGGACAGGGCGGCGATTTCATTGCGCAAGGCTTTTTTATCTGAAAAGGAAGCATACGAAGGGTGAATACCTATTTCGGCATAGTCGCCAAGCTGTTTGATCAGATTGCGGAAGTGAGGGTTTCGCACCGAAATATTCTTGTCGTTGAGGCCATAAGCAGCAAAAAGAATAAAATAAACAGGCCTGAGCTTGTATGATTTTTGGAGTTCCAGTTGCAACGAAAAAGTATCAAAAGGATCGGGTCGCTTACTGCTCAAGACTTTTGTCCTGTATTTCATTTCTTCCTTATCGAATTTGATTAAATCCTTCATATAGGCACCTACACTTCGGTAAAATCCTTTGTGCTTATAGGCCCATGCGGCATCAATATCATAAGTAGGGACAAATTGGTATTTTCTTTTCTTTAAAGCCAGGTCAGAGAATGAGTCCTGCAACTTCTGGCCCAGCTTTTGACACCAGATATTTACAAGTGGCGTTTGCAGCATCCCCATTTCGTGCAAAACAGATGAGCCTGCCTCAAACCTGCCATGCTTATCCCTTACAAAGGGCAGGTACTCTTCATAGCGTGAAACAAGATAAAAAATGGCTGCAAACACATCAAAAGGCAAAGCCGAAACTTTATTGAAAACAGGAAAAAATGCTTTGGTTCCTTCATAATCAAACACTTTCAAGTCCTGACTACTAATCTCCCGTTCAAATAAAAGATTGCTTGCTTTAAAAAAGAGGGTTCCCTTAAAAGCCTCCTCACCATAACTGAATTTTGGCCCTTCGTACTGTACAAATTCCTCCTTTTTTGTCGCAAATGAAAAGCCAAGCCCCAATTGGTCTTTCAGCACCAAATCGAACACATACCGCAGGCGGTTGGTTATTTTGGGAACAGAAATCAGCAGTTTTTCCATGCGATGCCAAAGGTACGGAAATCAATTAATCAATTATTCGCCTAAAAACTACTATTCAACTAGCACCCGCACACCTTTTGAATGCGCAGCAAACTCAGGCGCATACAAACATTGAATTTTTGCCAGCCCGGCAGCAAAATCGCCTGTGTGGGATGCACGCAAACTGTATTCAAACACATAATTGCCCTTGGGCAAATGTGCAAAGAAGAATTCTGTTGAGGCGTCCTTTGTGCTCTGGTAAAAACCAAGGTTATCACGCCAGTTATAGCCCGAGAGCACATCCAAAGGCTCAAAAGCAGCAGCGCGTTCATCTTTTAGATGCACAAACTCCATATTGCGGTCCACTTGGAGCAGCAACCGAACCACCACTTCATCACCAATTTGCAATTTATGCCTGCTCAAAGGCAAAAGTTGTTCGCCCTTGGGGGTGATTTTTTTCACAAAAATTTCCTTCTGCAATTGCAATGGTGTTACTTGACCTTTTACCTTATCAATATCCTCAAAATATTGCAGGTAAGCACCACCCCATGCCATTCCTTTGTTGGGATTGGTGATGGTAATGTTGGCCATGTCGGGACTTACTTCCTTACCAAACCATTGTTTGCTTACAAAGCCGGTGCCTGCATGTGCTTCATCTGTTTCAAGCTTTTCAGTTCCAACAACAATCTCAGCATTTTTGGTTTGCGTCCAATCAGTACCCTGCATCAGCAAGGCATAAATGGCATCGGCAGTAGCCCTGCCTGTTG
>CAYTUA010000211.1:0-9043 GCA_964440855.1 uncultured Lentimicrobiaceae bacterium | reverse complement strand
GGTTTTGGTGGGTTGCAAAAAAAAATTTCATTAGGAATTTTTATTTTTGTCAATTAATAAATTAGCTAAACATGAATCAAGTAAAACGTTTGTACCGTTCCAATTATAACCGGGTGATTGGCGGCGTTTGCCAAGGTATGGCCAACTATTTCAACCTGGATGTGAGCCTGATGCGGATTGCCTGGGTGATTTTTGCCTTTTTTGGCGCCGGTGTGTTGGCGTATATCATTTGCTGGATTGTAATTCCGGAGTCGCCATACGGTACCTGAGCCCGATTTTTTTTATTTCACAAGGAATAAAAAGCCTTATTAAATAGCTGCTCTTTAGCTGAAATTCAGTATTTTCGCGTGTAAAATACCAATTTCTGTTATGAGAATATTTGCGCTATTATCAGGGGCTTTTTTGCTGTTGTCACTTCAATGTATTACAGCGCAAAGCCTGACCGGCAAATTGCTTGTTGTTGGTGGCGGCAGTGAAAACTACAACAACTGGAGCGATACCCCATATAGCTGGGCTGTTGAGCAGTCAGAGAACAAACGGGTGGCCATCATTGGCACCGATGCAAGTCCTTCAGAATGGCTGCCCGATTATTTTACCTATTTGGGCGCATCTTATGCCAAAAATTTTCCCATTGCAACAACCGCTATAGCCAATCTTCAGGCCACATACGATAGTTTAATCACCTATGATGTGATCTTTTTCAGGGGTGGAAACCAATGGAATTACTACAACCGATACCGCAACACGCTCACGCAGCAAGCTGTTGAAGAGGTGTTTATGAGCGGTGGTGTAATTGGTGGCACCTCAGCCGGATTGCACATCCTTTCGGAGGTAATCTATACCGCCCAAAACGGAACAGTGTATCCGGAAGAAGCCTTGGAAGACCCCTTTAACCAATATATGACCCTGGAGGATGACTTCCTGGGCTTGATGCCCGGTCTGATTTTCGACAGTCATTTTGTTGAAAGGGCCCGCTTTGGGCGCTTATTGGGCTTTTTGGGAAATTGGAATCTTAACGAAGGTGTTGATATCATTGGTGTAGGTGTTGATGACAAAACAGCCTTGTGTATCGACAGCAATATGGATGCCTTTGTTTTTGGCACAGGGGCTGTAAACATTTACAAAGCAGGCCCGAAGAATGATTATGCTATCGGCGGGACAAAACTATTGGCCACAGATATTGAGGTGATGCAGCTGCTCCACGCCTGCACCATTAACTTCAATTCGTTTGAATACAGCGGGTTGCCTCAGGAAATTATTCCTGAAATGGAAGGGGAGGTATTTGCAAAAACCTTATGGCTCAGCGGGGCGGATGCACTCAATAAAAACCATGGAATGTTGCAGCAAATCGCCGCAGAACATTCAACAGACGACACTTTGCTGATTGTAACCGGCAACCTGAATACAGCGAACCAATTTGCCACTTATATGGAACAGCAAGGTGCTGATGCGGTTGTTATGATAACCAACTCAAGCAACGGGGAAAGCCTGGAGTGGGAATCTAAAATTGAAAACGCAGCTGCCATACTTTTTGTGGCCAACACTTATACGGGCTTGATGGACTTCCTGCATGAGACAACAAACGGGCAATTGCTTTTGAATCTGCTGCATGCCGGACAAAAAGATGTTGCCTTTGTGGGAGGTAACAGTCGCTTTGCCAGCAAATCATTCATTGCCAACTATGAGCAGGAATGGGCAAGTTATGACGGCTTGCTGGAGATAGCCTCGGGCATGGCCCTATTGGCCAATACAGTGGTAATGCCCAATACGTTTTCAGGCAGTGTTGACAATGAAAATGCAGCCTCGGGCCTGCCTTATACCATGATATCTGATAGCCTGCGTTACGGAATTTGGTTGTTTGATGACAATTTTGTGCGCTATGGCTTTAATGGCAACAGCATTGAAATCACTTCTTTTGGAGATTTTCCCATGATTTTTATGGAAAACAGGGGTACAGATGGCGGTTTGGGCACGCAGTCTGCAGTAGGTTCGGGATTGCCACGCAATGTGGCTGGTTTTGGTCGTTTTAACCTCAGCCTGATGGACGAAAGCATGACCAAACAAATCAATTATATCAGTCAACTACCAGATATACAAAATGATAAACCTTGGCTTATCTACCCGAATCCCAGCCTCGATTATTTTCATGTTGAGGGTCTTGGGCAGTCAACAATCAATATAGAAATATGGGAAATAGCCGGACGAAAGCTCGATGCGTTTCAAACAACAGCTAACAGCCTTATTTCAATTTCGAGCCTTGCAAAAGGCATGTACATCATCACCATCCTGGACCAAAATGGAAAATGGCTGGGAACCCAAAAACTGATTAAACAATGAAAAAATTGATTATTCTGGCAATAACCATAGGCTTGCTGTCATGCGGTCATGAGCAGGCCGAAAAGGCAAACAACACAAATACAGCAAAAGGCAAACTTTACATCATTGGCGGGGGCAAAAGGCCGTCAGCCATGATCGAAGAAATTGCGCAACTGTCCCGCTTGGGCGAGGAAAACCGCTATGCCGTGGTTTTGCCCATGGCCAGCAGCGAGCCCGACACCTCCTTTTATTACCTGAAAAAGCAATTTGATGAGATGGGCAGTTATCAGCTTGTCATGTTTAATATTGTGAAGGGCGAGTTGGCAAGTCAGGCCATATTGGATTCCATCCGGGAGGCGGCATTGGTATATATTACAGGTGGCGATCAGAATAAGTTTATGGATGTGGTGCTAAACACTCCGGTGCATGATGCCATCAGGACAGCTTATCAAGAAGGTGCAGTAGTAGCCGGAACCAGCGCGGGGGCTGCTGTGCAAAGCAGGAAAATGATAACAGGCAATGAGCACAAATATCCCGAATATACAGGTCAATACCGCACCATTGAAACGGATAATATAGAAATAGCCGAAGGCTTGGGTTTGGTACAAACCGCCATTATCGATCAGCATTTCATCTGGCGTATGCGCATGAACCGCTTGATTGCAGCTGCCATTGAGCATCCTGCTGAACTCCTGATTGGCATTGACGAATCCACAGCAATCATTGTTCAAGGTGATTCGGCTACCGTTACAGGTATTTCGCAGGTAGTGGTTTTGCATAATAAACAAGCAGTTAAGCGCTCACAGCAAGGATTACTCGGCAGCCAGGGAATGGAACTCTCGGTTTTCCTGCCAGGAGACCGGTTTTCGTTAAATCCTCACTAGAGAATAGGATTCACAAGCTTCGAATTGTAACGAGGAACCTTATTTCAGAAAATTGAAAAAACCCTGCAAGCACTTCTGGCTTACAGGGTTTATGATTATGAATTGTCAAATCAATTGACTGTGCTTTAGCGCACTACTTGTAGCTTTGTGTCCACCACACCTTGTTCGGTATGTATGCGAAGGAGGTACAAACCTGCTTCCAGGTCAATTGTTGAAATCCTGACATTGTTCATGTTGATGGTTTCGTTAATCAACACCTTGCCAAGCATGTCCATAACAACCAATTGGTTGATTGTGCTACCGGCTTGTAAATTTACATAGGTATTGGCCGGGTTGGGGAACATGCTATAGGAAACAGCTCCCACTTGGTTGATGCCCACATAAGCCAGATGAACAGCAGGGGTAAACAGCCAGTTGTCAGGAGTAAGGGCACCTGCTTCGCTGTCCCACGATTGGCTGCGCATGGCACCTTCGCCTTCACGCACCTGGAAATACCAGTTGAAATCGTCCCCATCAGCATCTACTTTGGTCCAGCCTTCGGGAAGCCACTCTTCATCAATCTCATCGCCTACGCCTTCCTGAAAGTCTTCCATCAGCAGTACCTCTTCCATGCCATTGCGTGCAACATCGCGCATGGTAATTTTCACATTGTCAATCACAATGCGGTCCATGTCGGTAATATCATGGTGCCTGAAAGCCACATGGATAATTTCACCACCAAAATTGGTAATGTCCACCTCGCGGGCCTGATATTCCCAATTGGGTTCAGTTGTGCTTAGGGTTTCGTCCCAAACCATCTCAAAATTTTCGGGGTTTGTGCCATCGGTCGAAATCCACACACTGTAATACTCGGCCCTGTATTGTGGGGTATTGGCTGTTGGGGCCACATCCCATTGTAGGATGAACTCCACTTCGGCCTGTGCATTACTGCCGTTGTTAAAGGCAAACAATGCCAAAATGATTGTAAGTAAAGATAACTTTTTCATAGTATTGGGTTTTAATTAAACATAGATGATTTGAAAAATTAAGTTGTGTTTTTCAACAGTTTATTCAATGGCAAACAACTCTACTTCTGAGATAAAGATGCGGTCCATATCTGTAATATTATAATGCCTTATGGCGACATAGATAATTTGCCCGGCATAGGCCGAAAGGTCTATTTCCCTTTCATGAGGAGTCCAGCTGGATGTTTCCGTATCAAAGGTTTCTTCGAACAACAACTCAAAATTATCGGGATTGTCGCTGCCAACCGAAACAAAAATGCCATAATGTTCCTGCCTGTACTGAGGTGTGCTTGCCGTTATGCCCACGTCATAGTTGAAGGTGATACTAGCCCCTTCATTGAAATCGGTCAGGTTAATTTCGGGCGTAATCAACCAGTTATCAGGTTCCAATGGCGAGCCATCCCACGACTGGCTGCGCATAGACAGCACCCCCTGACGCTCGCCCACATACCAGTTTACGCCATCACCGTCCTTATCAATGGCCTGCCAGCCTTCGGGGGCCCAGCTGTCTTCTTGCAAAAAGTCGATGCCTTCGTTGAAGTCTTCAAACAGAAGTACTTGCTTGCCCAGGGCCAGTGAAACCGTTTTTGAAAGTCTGTTATAATACACATCATTCAATGGGGTAACAGCTAATGAGATCGTGTATTTGCCGGCTTGGGTGAGCAAAACGGCAGGGTTTTCCTCGGTTGACGTTTCCCCATTGCCAAAATCCCAACTGTATGATTGTGCCAGAATGGATTTATTGGTGAACTCCAGTTGCCAGTTCACCGAATCAATTTCTTCGTCAATAATCATTTCATTGATGGTAAAATCAAAATCGGCCTGTGTGCTTGCTTGGGGCACTTCAATATCGTCTTCCTTGCAGGCGTGCATCATAAAGGCCGTGATGATTACAGGTAAAAAAAGGATAATTGATTTCAATGCTTTCATGACTTATTGTTTTAAAAGTTTAATAACCTTCATTTTGGTACATTTCCGGGTTGTTGTTCGCGATGATTTCGGCTTGCGGAATGGGGAAAAGGGTTTGATTGACATGGGTTACATTGTCCAGCACCGCCAGTGCACGGCCTGTGCGCACCAGGTCGAACCAACGATGACCTTCAAAGGCAAATTCCTTGCGCCTTTGGGCTTCTACTTCCAGCAAAAGACCGGTATAGCTGCTGATACTTACAGCTGTCAGCCCGGCACGTTCACGAATCACATTGATGTCGTCCATTATGCCACTTGTTGGCCGTTCGAGCAAACTTGCTGCCTCAGCCCTGATGAGGTACATCTCGGCTAGCCTTAACACATATACAGGGTCGGTGCCGGCAGCAACATCATTGAATTTGGTTGCATAAGGTGCACTGCCGGCATATTTGATAATGGTATCACGCACATCTTCGGTTTCAAAGGCATTCAAATAATTGGGTGTGGGTGCAAATTCATACCTGCCATTGAGGGAAGTATGTGCAAAATACCTCGCAATAAGATTTCTGTCCTGGTCACTGTAAACCAGTTCAAAAACAGATTCGGTATTGGGCTCGCCCGAAAACAGATCAGCGTATTCAGCTACCAGTTGTAGCGAAGGATGATCAATAACAGCCGTGGCGTTATCAATAGCCTGTTCAAGCAGTGCGTTGCTTTGTGTTATATTGTATTGATGCAAAAGCACCCTGGCTTTAAGTGCCTGTGCTGCAGCCTGGCTTGCCCTGGACTTTATGATGGAGGATGGAAGGTGCTCAATGGCATAATCCAGATCGCTGTTTATCAGCAATAAAACATCATTTATGCTGTTACGCCCGGGATTGAGGCTTTCCTCATCAGAGGTTACGGCCTTGTCGCGCAAAGGTATCGGCCCAAACAGGCGCATCAGGTCGTAATGAGCCAAAGCGCGCAAAAAGTGCAACTCGGCCAAAGCCTGTGTTTTTTCTTCTTCTGAAAGAGTATTTTCCGAAATCAAGGGTATCTGGTCAATTACATTATTGACCCGGCCAAGCGCATTGTAAATGGATGCCCAGGTGGATTCAACCAACCCATTATCGGCTAAAATGGTGTTATTGTCAAAATCGGACCAGGTTACAGTGATACCCACATGGGAAAGGTTATCTGATGGCAAGTCGCCAAAAACCAAATAATTTAACCCATAATAGCCACCACTTTGAAAGGCATCATAGCAACCGATGATGGCACCTTCGAGCTGATTGGCATCAGTAATGGCCAATTCGGCTGGAATGGAATGATAGGGTTGCACGTCGAGCACATCGCACGAAGCGGCAAACATCAGTAATAAAACGGATATGTATTGTGATTTTTTCATGTTTTTTGGTTTTTTAAAGTCCCAGATTAATACCAATGGAATAGGTGCGGGCCTGAGGATAGGTGAAGAAATCGGTGGCCCTGAGTAAATTGCTGTCGCCACGGTAGTTCACCTCTGGGTCCATGCCCGAATAATTGGTTAATGTAATCAAATTGGCTCCTGTAAAATAAATACGCGCCGATTTAACGCCAATGCGCCTGAGTATAGTTTCAGGCATGTTATAGGCAATGGTTAGGTTTTTCAGGCGTGCATAAGAGCCATCTTCAACAAAACGTGATGAAATACGGTTGTTGGCATTGGGATCGGTTTCAGTGGCCCTCGGCATATCCGTTATATCGCCCGGTTTTTGCCAACGACTTAAAATTTCAACGCTTTGGTTGTCGGGCCCGCGCATGGCTTCGATAAAAATGCGGGTAGCATTAAAAATGTCGTTTCCATAGGAGAACTGAATAAAGAAATTCAGGTCAAAAGCGCCATAACTCAGATTGTTGGTAAACCCACCGGTAAAAACCGGATTGGGATCGCCAATGACTACACGGTCGTCGGAGTTTATTACTCCATTGCCATCGGCATCCTGAAAAACAAGATCACCTGTTGAGGGATCAACACCCATGCTTTGGAAACCAAAAAACACACTCATGGGTTCACCCACAATTACAGCGCTTGGGCTGTATCTGTCAAGGTCAAGGAGGTTTTGGTCTTTGTAGAGCGACAGGATTTCGTTTTTATTTCGGCTGAGGTTCAACCTGCTTTCCCATAGAAAACGGTTGGTTTTTACATTTATGGTGTTCAATGAAAGCTCAACACCTTTGTTTTCCAACTCACCAATATTAGCGGTTACGAAGCTAAAGCCTGAGGTCATTGAAACAGGCCTGTCGAATAACAGGTCGCGTGTGATATTGTGGTAGTAATCCACGGCTATAGATAATCTTTCATTAAGCAGCTCGATATCAGTACCGATATTGAACTGGGTGGTGGTTTCCCACTTGAGGTCGGGGTTTGGTATGCCCGAAGGGGCTATGCCAGCCTGATTCATGTAATTGGCCCTTCCACGATAAAGATCCATATAGGCAAAATCGGGTATGCCGTCATTTCCCGTCAAACCATAACTACTTCTCAGCCGCATTTCATTAATTGGCAGGTTCAGCGCTTTGAAGAAGCTTTCTTCGCTCAGTCGCCAGGCCAATGAGGCCGCCGGAAAAAATCCATAACGGTTGTTGGTGCCGAATTTGGAAGAGCCATCAAAGCGCCCGCTTAAGGAGATAATATACTTATAGTCGAAATTGTATTTTACTTGCCCAAAATATGAGTTGATGCCCCTGTCGGTAGCCCGTGCCTCAGCGGAGCGAATGGTACCTGCATCGAGTATATATTGAAAATATGGGCCAGGAAAATCGATGCCTTCAGCATATTGATTACGCCGTTGAAACATTTCGAACGAATAACCGGCTAGGGCTTCCACATTGTGTTGTCCGTTGAAGGTATTGTTGTACCTGAGCAAGTTGTTCGAAACCACATTGAGTACATTTGTTTGTGCTTCGATGCCCAGCCCATTGGTGGTGGCACCCTGCCTTGTGGTAATGGGATCATAGCTGTGCTCGCGCAAACTCAGGTAATCCATTCCCCAGCGTGTGCTGAAGGTGAAGTTTTGTAAAAAGCGTATATCTGCATAAGCATTTCCCAATGTTCTGTATGAATGCGCTTCGTTGATGGCTTCGTTGCCAATGGCTATCGGATTGGCAAAAAAACCATCCTGATTGTAACTGCCATCTTCATTATAAACGGGATAAATGGGGGCCATCGATACGGCATTTGGAAGTACACCGTGCAATGACCGGTCGCCTTCAACGCGGTTGTTCAACGAATAGCTGGTACCCATGCTTCCGCCAATTGTGATATAGTCATTCAATTGATGGTCGAGGTTGATACGGCCATTGAGACGCTGAAAGTCGGTTCCCAGAATTGTTCCTTCCTGCTTGTAGTAGTTTCCAGAGATAAAGAATTTGGTTTTGCTATCGCCACCGCTTGCCGAAAGTTCGTGGCTGCTCATGGGTGCTACCCTGAAAATCTGATCCAGCCAATTTACATCCACAGGATTGTCAGGATCGGGCTGGGTGCCCCGGTATTCATGCCATTGTGAGGCATTGAGCATTTCCAGTTTTTTGGTTACTTCCTGCATGCCAAAGGAGCTGTTGAAGTTGATATTGGTTTTCTGCTGGCTGCCGCGACGTGTTGTAATAAGGATTACACCATTGGTTGCCCTTGCGCCGTAAATAGCTGCTGCAGAAGCATCTTTCAAAACAGTGATGGATTCAATATCGTTGGGGTTGATGTCCGAAAGTGCGTTGATGCCCTGTCCTGAAAAGCCGATCTGGCCATAGTTGCCTGTCGTCATAGGAATGCCGTCAATTACATACAGGGGTTCGTTTCCGGCTGTGATGGAGCTGTTTCCCCTCACACGCACCGAAGTTGCGGCACCGGGTGTTCCTGAGTTTTGGGAAATTTGTACCCCTGCCGAACGGCCTTGCAGCACGCCATCA
>CAYTUA010000210.1:0-3197 GCA_964440855.1 uncultured Lentimicrobiaceae bacterium | reverse complement strand
TGTAAAGTTAAGGAAAAGGCGTGGAGTGATTTAAAATTACTGCGCATGCTTTTGCAAATATTCTAATGCTTTCAATAGCTATAGCAATTTGAGGAACATGGGCGTGTCCATTATAAACCAAATAGTTATCACAGCTAATGGTTCATTCGCCGAAAGTGGAAATCAGGACCGGTCAGGAAGTAAATAATTTGCCACTGGCTTTTTTATCTTCCCGTTTGGCTTCTTTCGCTGCTCTTTTTTCTTTCAGGGTTTTGGCAGGCACTTTTTTGTTCTGCTTTTCTTTTCCTTCTCTTTCTTTTGACATTGGTATAAGGTTTTGGTAATTTTGTACAGGATGTTAGCTTAATTGAAAAACTGGATTGATTGCTTTCAACTACAAAGGTGCTATTCATCAGATCTGATTCTGTTACACATCAATCAGATAATGTTGTATAATTCACACGTTTGAATCGACAGAACAAATGTAATCCAAATTGTATTCATTCCTCCAGTTTTGTTTTACTCATAAATCTTGCATGGCTTTTTGGTGTCATTTTGTACCCATAGCGTCTGGTAAAATCCCAGGTGAATTCAGCTCCGGAAAACAGTATAAGGAGGGAATAAGATATCCAACAAAGAATAATAATGACTGAACTTGCTGCCATCCAGGAGCCTTTGCCCTCGCTTGCATTCGCGAAAATGGCTTCAACAGAATCGTCGGTTGCCTGGCCCATTGTCGAGCTTATTTCATCGTAAACCTGACTCTGAACAATTTCGGCACCCCAAAAGTAGCTCAGCATACCAATTTTTACAACAAGTAAACCCGGCAAGGACAAAATGGCATAGTAGGCAATTACAACACTGAGGCACCAGGGATCATCCCTGTTCCAACAGATAACGGTTTTTTTAGGAGTGAGGGTAAATGTTTTATGCTGAAAACCAGCTTATTTTCATTCTTTTCCTGATTATATGTCATTGTTTTAATCGGGTCTTCAATTGCATTTAACCGATTATACTCCGTCGTTGAAACCTTTTTGTTGCATCATTTTAATCAGGAAATTTATTGCTGGCAAAATCATGAAAACCTTTAATTCTTTTGTCTGCGGTAACAGCTCCTAAAGTATGGGGTGACACATGCAGGTTCGTATAAAGGCCTTTTGGTGCTTCCGCTTGTTTAAACAGACGTTCGATAGCCTCCGCACATTGTGGGACAATAGGTGAGTGATTAGCCAGGATGGTATTGCCAGCCAGTAGGTTTGGGGCGGCAAAACACGCCACCTGATAAAATGGTAAACTCCATGAGATTACCCCCAAATGCACTCCCAATGCTGCTTTTGGAGTGATGGTCTCACTCATTTCGTCTTGCTTTAACTTTGAGTCCGTTTTTCTGCCATAGGCGGCATAAAAATCAAAGACACCGGCAGCTGATTCTATTTCAATTTTTGCCTGAGTAATAATTTTGCCGGTTTCGAAGGTGATTATTTCAGCCAATTGGTTTTTATTCACCCAAATAATAGTGGCTATTTTTTGCAGCAAATCGTATCGATATTGGGGCTTCATGGCTTTCCAGCGGATAAAGGCCAGTTGGGCATTGGAAATGGCAGTATAAATTGAATCTTTTGGTTTCAATGATAACGAACTTGGTTTTTTAACCTTATGATATGCAATGGTTTGTGTTGTCATGGCAAAATGTTTTTCTTTGAGTGACATTGATTACTGATATTCATTTTACAAAAATGCTTCTCTCATTTTGAATTATCCTTACACATTTCGGGTAAATTGTTACATGTTTCACAGGTGTTTTTATGATTGAGCCTGTATTATTCACAAAAAGCAAAAAAATTCATATATGGTTGAATAAGAGAGATTAAAAGCAATTACGGGCGAAAACTCAATTTTTTTGCTTTTTGCAAGTGCTTTTATTTCAACTCATCTGCTTCGTTGCGAAAGCCTTGAAACAGAATACCATGTCGGCGGCTTTCGACGCCTCCCATCTAAGCTAAATTAAAAGCATGAATAATACAGGTGAGCTGTTTTCAGCAGGAAAATGAACACACAAATAGAGCATCACTTAAATCGAGGTAAATGCTGCCTGACAACTTCTTGGTATAGTCTGAAAAGAATGGCCCCTGTTTATTCTTCCAATGTTTTTCGATATTGGCCGCCCAACATTGGTGGATTATGTAATTTTGAGGCATAACTAAAAGACCCAATGATCCGTTTCATCCAATTATTTTTAACTGCTGCTTTATTTTTTGCAAGTGCTTTTGTTTTCCTTGCCAAAGCCCAAATGGTGCAGGGAAAAGATAGCGAAGCCTTGCTTTTTCCATGGGCCGGTGGCCTCAATTCCTGCCAGTTTGGCGAAATCGACCTGAATGGCAACGGTACAAAGGACCTCTTTGTTTTTGACCGGCAGGGAAACCGGATACTCACATTCATCAATGAAGGCCATTCTGGGGAGATCAGTTACCGGTTTGCACCGGAATATGCGTCAAGCTTTCCACAACTGATTGATTGGGTGCAGCTGGTAGATTATGACGGGGATGGCAAAGAGGATATTTTCACCTATTCCCCGGGATGGGCGGGCATACAGGTGTACCGCAATATAAGTGGGGACGAACTGGCCTTTGAAAGGGTTGTTTTCCCGTACCTGACCTCTTTTCAAGGGGGAGGTTATGTGAATATCCTTTCCACCAATGCCGATTATCCTGCCATTGTGGATATTGATGGCGATGGCGATTTGGACATGCTTACATTTTGGGCTTTGGGTACTTACATCCAGCAGCATACAAACCAATCTGTTGAAAAATATGGCCATGCCGATTCGCTGGATTTTTTGCAAACGGAATTCTGTTGGGGGCGCATCGCCGAAAATGAGGAAAACAACATCATTTACCTTGACACCTGTTTGTTTAAGCAAAAACCAAAACTTGGTGATAATGGATACCGGCATCGGGGTGCTACCATGCGTGTGATTGATGCGAACAACAGCGGCTTGCCTGATCTTATTATCGCGGATGTGGATTATCCTGGATTGACTTTGCTCACCAATGGTGGTAGTATTGGCAATGCCTTTATGGAGAGTCAGGACACGGCTTTTCCCAGCTATGATGTGCCAGTGCGCCTGTTTTCAATGCCCGCAACGGCGCTTATAGATGTAAACAACAACGGACTGAAGGATTTGCTTGTTTCACCATTTGATCCTTCGCCCATCGTTT
>CAYTUA010000209.1:0-4885 GCA_964440855.1 uncultured Lentimicrobiaceae bacterium | reverse complement strand
CTACTGTAATCAAAGTATCACCCATCAACAGCTAACAGCTGATGGTTGTAAAAAAAATGACCTGAAAACAAACGATGGGGGTGCAACTGTTTCTTATGCCACTCAATCGGATAATAAATCCTCCTCCTAACAAAGTTTTTTTGCCTGCCACCTGGTGTCTTGTCAACACTACTGCGCATAGTAATCGAGTTTGTTGATGGCCTTGCCGATTGTTTCAGGAATTTCAATTGAATAATGCACATCAGGCCTGATGGCGGTTGTTTTCATAACGGTCTTTTTCCCTTTCGGGGTGATGGAGGTAATTTCCATCACAAAACCGGGTGCAGACAGCTCCTGATAATAGGCGCCGGTTTTGGACGCTTTCAAAACACCCACATCATTGGGCAGTTCCAATTCATTCGTCAGCCACATTTCACCCTTGAATTCTTTGGCTTCAAAAGTATAGCCTGTGCATAAGTAGCCACAAATCATTTTTGTTTCATCGGTGTCTTTCAGCTCCAAAACTTTAAGTTGCTTTCCGTCGCGGTCTTTCATGGCAGCTGCACTGCCGTATGGCTGATCGCCTTCGCCCATCAGGATAAGGCAATTGTTATTGGGCATATCAAAAATGATTTGATAAACCGAACCTTTGCGTATATGTTTGATAACGAAATGACTGAAATCGCTGTTGTAAAAACTGAAATAGGGAATGGTCATGTCGTGCTTGCCTTTTCGGTCGTAAAACTCCATTTCCATTTCGATACCGGCCGTAAAATTGTAACTGCTTTCATACTGAATACCCGGGATTTTCTTGCTTACATCTATCTGTGCAAATAGCGAATTGCTCGTCAAAAATATAAATGCGAGGAGTGTGATTGTCTTGTTTTTCATGGGGTAGTTTTGGGGGGTAAATTTAAAAAACTTAGAGGACATTTCATCAAAGTTATATGCGAATAGGTTTTGTAGCTTCTTTGATTTGGCGACTGAAATTTCATCAGAGTATTCGTAATAAATCTTTCCAAAAAAAAGCCGCGCCAACATAGTCAGCGCAGCCTTTTAAAAATACTCTCAGCAAGCTAAAAGCCTGTCAATTAATACTTTTTCCTGTTGGCAAAAGCCACAAGGGAGAGCATCACCGGCACTTCCACCAGCACACCCACCACAGTTACCAGGGCGGCAGGCGATTGCAAACCGAACAACGCAATAGCAACAGCTACCGCCAGTTCGAAAAAGTTGCTGGCACCAATCATGGCTGCCGGCGCGCAAACAGCATAATTGAGCTTCAGCTTTTTGCCCCCATACCAGGCCAGGAAAAAGATAAAATAGGTTTGGATAATCAGAGGGACAGCGGCCAGCAGAATAATAAAAGGATTGTTAATGATGTTTTGGCCCTGAAAAGCAAACAGAAATACCAGCGTTACCAATAGGGCAATAATGCTTACAGGCTTGAGCTTGGGTAAAAAGGTGTTTTTAAACCAGGCAGCGCCATGCGAACGCAAAAGCAGGCGTTGGGTAATTACACCCGCCACCAGAGGCACCACCACAAATATCAATACACTGTAAACCAGGGTGTCGTAAGGAATTTCAATATCGGTTATCCCCAGCAGCAATCCCACTATAGGTATAAATGCCACCAGTATAATCAGGTCGTTTACTGAAACCTGCACAAGCGTATAATTGGGGTCGCCGTCCGAAAGGTAGGACCACACAAACACCATAGCTGTGCAAGGTGCAGCTCCCAGGATAATAGCACCGGCAATGTATTCCCCGGCAAGTTCAGGGTCAATCCAGGCCGAATAGAGTTTGTCAAAAAATATCCAGGCAAAAAAGGCCATGGTAAAGGGTTTAATCAGCCAGTTGATAATCACTGTCCAGACGATACCACGCGGTTTTTTACCAATTTTCTTGATACTCGTAAAATCAATCTGCAGCATCATGGGGTAAATCATCAACCAGATCAAAACGGCAACGGGAATATTTACTTTCGCAATTTCCAGGCTGCTGATTACCTCAATACTATCTCCAGCAAAATGGCCGATCACAATGCCGGCAATAATCCCTAAAGCTACCCATACAGTCAGGTATTTGTCAAAAAAACTGATTTTTTTCTTAGTTTTATCAGGTACAACAATCTGCTTATATGTGTCTGTCATGATGTAGAATTTTGAAAAGTGAATGATAATTTTCAAGAACTATTTTACGGCACTTACTGTTATGGAAAAGAGCCCAATAGCTTTTGTCCGAAACTGCTCCATTTCCGTTTTATCTAGGTATTTTTCCAATAATCCTGCGGGAACATCAATGCTTCGTTGCTTGTGGATTTCAATGTTTTGAAAACCAGCGTCTTTGATCACTGTGAAGTATTCGTCCAGCTGCAATGCCCCTGAAACACAACCGGCATACATTTCGGCATCGGTACGTAGTTTTTCAGGTAGTTCCCCTTTAACCACTACATCCGACACGCAAAAATGCCCGCCGGGTTTCAATACCCGCCTGATTTCAGCAAAAGCTTTGTTTTTATCTGGTACCAGGTTGAGCACACAGTTGGATATAACCACATCTATCTGGTTGTTTTCCAATGGCATTTCTTCAATATCGCCTGCCACAAACTCTACATTGGTAAAGCCCAGTTTAGTAGCATTGGTGCGTGCTTTGGCCAGCATTTCTTCTGAAAAATCAAGGCCTGTAACCCTACCTTTTTCACCCACTAAGGCGCGGGCCACGAAGCAATCATTGCCGGCGCCACTGCCCAAGTCAAGCACATGGTGGCCGGGTTTGATACCGGCATATTCAGTAGGCAAGCCGCAACCCAGGCCCATATCGGCATCCTTGTTATAGCCCGGCAGCATCCCGTAGTTTTCGCTAAAGATGGTATAATCCACCCCGCAACAATCGGAAGCCGGTCCGCAGCAACTACCCTGGTCAATGCTTGGCTGCAAGGCAATGCGTCCGTATTTTTCTTTTATGATGGTTTTGATGTTTGACTCTTTCATAACTGGGGTTTGATTTCTTCATTGTACAATTTGTGAAATCCTGATTTGATTTCTTCACGCACACGTACAAACTCACTCCAGATATACTCCTCGGTCCCGATAGCATGCGACGGGTCGTCGAAGCCAATATGCAGCCGTTCTTTTACATCGCCCAAAAAAGCAGGGCAGTTTTCGTTGGCCCCACCGCAAACGGTAATCACATAGTCCCAAGCCTCATCCAGGTATTTTTCTACTGAATCGGAAGTGTGGTGGCTGATGTCGATGCCAATTTCTTTCATGGCTTTCACCGCCTTTTCGTTGAGTTTTCCGGAGGCTTCTGTCCCGGCAGAACAAACGGTCAATCTTTTGTCAAATGAGGCCAAAAATCCGTGGGCCATCTGGCTGCGGCAGGAATTGCCTGTACATAAAATTAGGATTTTCATAAATCAGATTTTAATTTTAAACTCTTTGTTTCAAACTCTTTAGCAAAATGTTTTTTTCACGTCGATGGTGGCCAAAAAGGCATCTGTTTCTTTACGGAGCTTTTCAATGGCTTTGGGATTCAGGCAATAATTGGTTCTGACGCCCTCCACCGTTCCGCGGATGAGGTCAGCATCTTTAAGTTCTTTCAAATGCTGGTTGACGGTTGTTCGGCTCAGTGGCAATTCTTCAGCAATATCGCCTGTGATGCAGGTTTTTATATCGGCCAGGTATTGGAGTATAGCCAAACGGGCCGGGTTGGCGAGGGCTTTGAAAAGCCTTGCGCGTTGCATCAATTCCTCATCAAAATTGGTTTCTTTATGGTTTTCCATCATAAGGACTTTTAAATTATGACGCAAAAATACGTTGTATTTTTATTCTGACGTAATTTTGCGTTACATTTTGTTAAAAATTAGTGGCCTGTATTGATAGTATTTTCATAATAACCTATAAATCAGATATATATACAGTTATTTCGTTCGGTTATTCTTAGCGCCTTACCAGATTCAAGAAAAGATTATAAAAAATTACTGTGTCAGTTTTCATTTAGTCAAGATTTATTGCTTGCTATGAGGGTTATAAATAAATGATTAATTTTGTTATAGGATTGGAATGCCGTATTGGAAAAATGAGTAGTACAGCTTTTTGTGCAGCATAAAATGCAACTTTTTTTCAATACCTGACAGGAGTAATAATGTCTGATATTCTTGATTATTCTGCCGTAAAACCAAATTAATTTCCTTAATAAAATCAATCATAATGAAGAGGTTTTCCTGCTGCTTTTCGCTGCTTTGCCTGTTGGTGTGTATGCCCGGCTTACAGTTTGCGCAAACATTCCCGAACCTGCAAGGATATCCTACTGACGCGCTTTTTGTTCAGCAAGAAGAGGCATTTGTTGTTGCGCAAAATCATATCCTGCACTTCGATCCTGAAAAATTACATGCTTTGAACTTTTCCCGGGAAATGATTCAGGATGAGCAGGCGCTTTTTTACGTTGTCCAATTGCTTCCCGTCGGTTATGTGGTTGTTTCGGCATCCAGAAGACTGCCCCCTGTGCCAGCCTACAGTTTGACGTATGATTTCGGTACCCACACAGTCCAAAACCCCTTGTACTGGCTTTTGCAAACCGACCTGGCCAACAGACTTGAGTATTTTAAATTGCACCCTGATGCCAGTGATTACCAGTATGCATGGGATTCCTTGGAATCTTCCGGCCACGGGGGGTTTGAACAATGGCCAGCAACGGGGAATGGTTGGCTGAAAACAAACTGGACGCAATATGGACCCTATAACAATTTCTGTCCGATTGACCCCGTTACCCAGCAACACAGTTTGGCCGGCTGCCCGGCAGTAGCTATGGCACAAATTGTCAACTATCATCAGACCACAAACAATTTGCAGTTTGACGACACTGATGACTATTACCAAAGCTATGCAGGCCGAAACTTCTGGAT
>CAYTUA010000208.1:0-3911 GCA_964440855.1 uncultured Lentimicrobiaceae bacterium | reverse complement strand
TGCAAGCACTTGAAGATACTTTGAACAAAACAAAGGATAACTACCAAAGGTCTGCGTTCAGTCAGGTTAAACAACAATACAATGTTGTGCTCAACGGACTGGCAATTCGCACCAGGCAATGGATGGTACCACACATTCAATCAATATCGAGCGTAAAACGCATTGATCTGGATGTAAAAGTAAAAGCAACCCTGGATCACAGCGTGCCATTGATAGGAGCTGACAGCATTTGGTCACTCTATGGAATTAATGGGACGGGCATTGTGGTAGGCATACTCGATACAGGCATAGATTATATGCACCCTGATTTAGGAGGTGGATTCGGGCCGGGCTACAAGGTGATTGGTGGCTATAACTTTGTTAACAATGACTACAATCCTATGGATGATCACGGCCACGGCACACATGTTGCCGGCATTGTTGCCGCCAATGGTGCCTACAAAGGCGTTGCGCCCGGGGCAAAGTTAAAAGCTTATAAAGTACTAGATTCCAATGGGTGGGGCGATGGTTCGTGGATTATTGGCGCCATTGAACTTTCGGTGATGGATGATGTGGACATCATCAACCTGAGCCTTGGAGGACAAGGACATGCTGATGATCCCATGTCGCTGGCTATTGACAATGCAAATGCTGCCGGAATGATATGTGTTGTTGCTGCAGGCAATAACGGCCCCAACTACAAAACCATTGATTCCCCCGGTGCTTCTCGAAGTGCCATTACAGTTGGAGCTTCTGATGATCATAACAGCCTTGCAAGCTTTAGTTCAAGAGGCCCGTCAAATGTCATTTATGGAATGAAACCGGATATGCTCGCTCCTGGTGTATCCATTACCTCACCCATTCCACAAAACGGTTACGCTTCCTGGGATGGAACATCCATGGCTACACCCCATATAGCGGGGGTTGCAGCACTGATGTTGGAGTGGCAACCTGACCTTACGCCCACAACCCTGAAAAGCAGGCTCATGCAAAGCGCTATGGATTTGGGCTATAACCCTTTCGAACAAGGAGCGGGCAGGGTAAGACCAGTGAAAGCATTAGAAGACCCACAGCTTATTGTTGCGCCAGCCAGCCTTGGTTTTGGTGCAGTTGATATTTCACAAAATATTTGGACCTCAACTAAAACATTTAACATCATCAATACTTCAGGTGAAAGCAAAAACATCAACCTAACATTGGATGGGCAGTTGCCAAATGGTGCGGAAGTCATTATAATTCCGGATGATGCCAATTTATTACCCAATGAATCAATGGCGATAACCGTTACATTGACAATTGACAACCTAACGTTGCCATATATGCAACCTGAAACCCCGGCCTATTTTGAGAGTATTAATGTTGTTACACAAGGCTTCAGCTATTCTCTTCCTTTTTCATTTGCAAAAAAACCACACCTGAGACTCATCTTTGATGAAGCCCCTTTTTTCTTTAATGTTTTCTGCAGAAGCGGCGCGTTTTATTTCAACTCATATTATTGGCCAGGCAATGATGTTACCATTGACCTGCCTGGAAATGGTACATACGATATTTTCGTAAACTTCACAGATTATAAGAGCTTTGCAATCATCGAAGCTCACGAAGTCAACGGGTTCAGCACGATTCAAATAGACCGGGCAATCTCAAAAAACCATATACAGTTGCTAACAATTGATAATGCCGGTGATACCATCACACCTACAACAGGTATGGACCACATTTTCACCTGGCGCGAGGATAATATGGGTGCATGGGGCACGCTTGGCATCTTTTTCGACCAGGAGTACTTCTTCGTTGAGCGTAATTTCTCTGATTTCAGTTTGTACCAATGGCAATGGAATGGTTTTTACATGAGCGATGAAGATGGAAAAAACTATGTTTTTGGCGGATCCTTAGATGTTTGCAATGAGGATGTTTCGTACCACTTTGAACCCCAAGATTTTTTGGAATACGACTTCAACTATCATAATTTAAACGATGCAGATGAAATCGTTGTCATGCCCTCACTGCTTGAGTTTATTTTCATGCAGGATGACCCGAATATTTATCCCCTTTCTCATCCATTTAAACAAAACTACCTGATATCACCTCATTTCGGCGGGGCTTCGGGGCAGGGTTTCATAAAGAGAATTTTCAAGTATGATGGCCCTGATTTTGAGATGAATGAGGAAAACCTTATCTACTCATCACCTACCTATTTGTTTAGCGAAAGCCGTGGACTTGATTTGGCCTCAAGTTATTATGATATTGGAGCCAACGATATTAAAACCGACCTCGTTCCTTTTTCCAGCAAAACGATAAATATGGGGGCCGACCCAATTAACTGGAACGGTTTGCTTTGGAAATCACAAGATAATGTAGTGATCCCACAAATATTCCGTTCATTCAATTGGCATCTGGGCGAAAGCATTAAGCTCAATTCAATTTTATACAGAATTAAGCAACAAAATCAAACAATAGCTTCAGGTAATCTGTTTGATGATTATTATGTTTATGGAAATTACGATGGACACATAAGTCTTGGTTTGCCGCAGGGCAATTGTACCTTAGAATTGGACAGCCCTTTATACACGATAAGCGGGCGTTCAGGAAAGGGGACCATGCGGGCCAGGTTCAATTCGAGTTTTACTCAAAGCACAAGTTATTATCCAGGTATTAAAAACTTATACGTCACTTCCGGGAACATTCCGACAAACATCCTCCAGACTGGTAACGACAACCAAGTCCATTTTGGGCTAAAGACAAACAGTTCAACATCCGGCAATCCACCTATAACTCCAAACCTTTATTTCAAACACGAATCCCATACAAATTGGAATAATGCTGCCCTCATACAGCAAGCAGGTGACTTTCAGACGACAATTCCGGATTTCTTTGCCGAAGGATATTATGATCTAAAGCTTGAGCTTATAAATCAATCAGATACGCTTGAATATGAATTGAAACCGGCTTTTTACAAAATAGGACAACAATTTGCTGACCCTGAAATATTTGTTGTTGGTGGCGGTGGTTCATATTGTCAGGAAATGGATCCGACTTATGCGCATATTACGCTTACCGGTTCAGAAATGTATCTCACCTATCAATTGTTCAAGAATAACCAGCCCATAGGCCAGCTTGTTGTTGGAAACGGATTGCCACTAATCTGGCCCAACCTGTCCGCAGGCACTTACCAAATAAAGGCCTTTAACGGGCAACAATGGTTTGATATGGATAGCAGTGCAGTAATTGTTGAACATGCCCTTCCTGAAATTAATTGTAACAATATATCTGTCGACTCACTCAATGTAGAAGATGAAAGCATACTGCTATTTGGTGCAACACCTGAAGGGGGATATTTTTCAGGCCCTGGTGTGAACGAAAACAATTTCTTTTCACCTTCCACAGCTGGTATTGGCAACCACCTTCTTGAATACACCTATACCGACACGCTGAGTGGATGTAGCAACTCTTGCCAGTTTTCAGTTATGGTTATTTCAATTGTTGAAGTTTATCGTGATGAACGGGCAGTGATTAAGCTATATCCAAATCCTGCTAAAACAAATCTGCAAATTCAATTTGCCATCTTAGACACAGGAATTGTAAATACAACTTATTCGCTAAATGATTTGCGTGGTAGCCTTAAACTTTATGGTAAACTTTCACAAGGTGAAAACTGCATTAATGTATCCTCCTTAAAGAACGGCCTCTATTTATTAGAGGTTTTTACAGATGAAGAGCGATTGACTACCCTAAAAGTATTGGTGCACAAATAATAAAAAAAACCAAAAAAGAATTCCAAACACCACCCTAAACCCTCACAAACTCCAGGCTCAGGGTCGAAACAGTTTCGGCCTTGGGTTGGCTTGTTTCCTGATCCCAGCCCCGGTTTTCGTAGTAATCATCCATGATTTCGGCAAACTCCTCACGCGACAATACAACTCCCTTTTGAGGGC
>CAYTUA010000207.1:0-3702 GCA_964440855.1 uncultured Lentimicrobiaceae bacterium | reverse complement strand
GTTGCGAGCAACGAGATCAGTTGGCAAGGGACAAAAAACAGTTGGCAAGTTGAAGATCGAAAAAAAGTGATTGAGAAGGGCAAAGACAAAAGATAAAAGACAAAAGTGAAAAGGCAAAAGTGAGAAGATAAAAGTGAAAATCCCACCAAGACACTAAGAACCACAAAGCGGGAAAGTCAATAAAAAGAGGCCATTACAATTCCTTTGTGCAACTTAGCGGCCTTTGTGGGAGAAAAAAACAGTTGGCAGTTGGCAAATCTGAAACCATAAATCATCAGGCCCTGCCGGAAAGGGATTTCGGAATCCGACCCTGGTTGATGGTTTCGGAGCGGAGCTTGCGGCCCACAATGCGTTCCACCATTTTACCCGTTTCGAGAATGCGGTCGATGTCGAGGTTGGTTTCGATGCCCATTTCGTCCATCATCACCACCATGTCTTCTGTAGAGACCAAGCCCACATGCAGGGGGTCTTTGTAGTAGTACTCACCTGTTCCTGACACAGGCACACCGTCAACAAAATTGGCTGGTTGTCCGCCAATACCACCCATGGTCGATTCATAGTTTGTCATGCCGGCCTGCAGGGCAGCCAACACATTGGCCAGTCCCCAACCACGCAGGGTGTGCAGGTGCACGATGTGTTTGCTGGGGTCCTGAAAGGCGTCCATCAGCATGGAGAAATAGCGGTAGATGCGGTCGGGCGAGGCTGAGCCGTCGTGGTCGGCATGTTCGATATCGGTGGCGCCTACATCGAACCAGCGTTTAGAAAAATCGACTGCTTTGCTCATTTCGGTTGGCCCTTCGAGGGGACAGCCCCAAATAGTGCTTACGGTGCCGTTCACCTTGAGTCCGGCTTCGCGGGCCATGGGGACATATTTTTCGGCCATTTTAAAATACTCCTCAATGCTAAGGCCTGAATTTTTGTATTGGTGTGTTTCGCTGGTGCTTACCATCAAAAGGATGCGATCAGGTCCGTAGCCCTGTTTGCGGGCTTCGATGGCGCGCTCAACCGCCTTTTCGCGGATGGTGACGGCCGTGAATTTTACTTCGGGAAGCAAGTGGGCAATGCGCTTGCTTTTACGGATCATTTTAAACAAATCATCTGCATCAGCAAACTGGGGCATGCCTTTGGGATTGCCAAAATTGGTGATTTCAATATGTTTGAATCCACACAACACCAGCTCTTCGGTGAGCCAAAGCTTGGCTTCGGTTGGGATATACTTTTCTTCGTGTTGGAACCCGTCGCGCACGGTGATGTCGCCAATTGTTACTTTCTTGGGGTAATTCATTTGTTTCTGTTTTACGACTATTTTGATTGGTTTGCTGATAATTCAGTTTGCTAAAATATGTAAAAACTTGCATTTGAATAAATCAACGCATAAAAATCATGCAATTTAGCCTGCTTAATTCATAAAATATCTCGCCAAGCCACTAAGGCGCAAAGAATAAGCAATTCAGCTGGAAATTACAGGAAATCATTTTATTAATTGGTTGAGGCATTTTTAATATCTAATTTGTTTTTTCAAGGCCTTTGCTTCTTGGTGAGATGAATTTCTTAGGATAAATTTTTAAAAATCATCCAATTTCCCCAATTCTACTGATGAATACAGGCGTTTTTATGCTTGTTTAAATATGCCTTGCCAATGAATTATTGCAGGTTTTCACCGCATTTTTGTGAGATAAGGCTGATACGATAAAAAAGCTAAGACCGGTGCATTCCGCGCTATGAACCATCAATTTGCGCAAACATTTTTTGTATTTTTGAGGCTTATGCTGCCCTGAGCCATGAAGATACATTTCAGCCGTATCCCGACCGGAAAACACAGACCTGCCCTTATAAAACTTGCAGACTATAGTGTCAAACCCTTTACTTTGGCCTTGTTGCTGATGCTGGTGGTTTTTTGGGTTGCACCGGAGCAAAAAAGATACATACTGCAAACTGAAAAGATACACAATCGGCTGTATGCTGATGAAATACGAAGTTTCGAGGATTTAAATGCTGATGGAGAATCTGAATTAATCCGGTCCTTTAAAACGACATCTGGCAATCATGCAATCAGCATTGAATCAATTGATTCAAAAATATACAATCAGTGGAATTTCCGTGGCGATATTCCAAATTCCAATATCAGGTATTTTACCGGAGATTTTGATAGTGATGGTCTTAAAGAGGTTTATGTATTTACACAAACCAATGATACTGTTTGGCTGCACTATTTTAATCCTTTCAAAACCGATGGGATAGAACGGTATAATATCTTCGTGGATAAGGTGAACAGCACAGATGGAAAAATTGACTACTATATTGCCTCTCCCCAATTGGCTGATATCAATGGTGATGGATCTGTTTCTGTAATTTTTAGCCTGCGTGCCGGCTATTCCATTCAGCCACGCCGGATTTATAGGTATGATATTCTGACTGATTCGATGTATTCCAGCGCTACAAGTGGTATATCGCATTATGAACTTTTGCTGCACGATATAAATCAAGACGGAAACACCGAGATTATATCCACCAATTTCGCAACCGGTAACCTCCGCAAAGGCATGAATATTCCATACAGCGACAGCAGCGCCTGGCTTGCTGTTTACGATCATCGGTTGGAATATGTTTTTGAACCAATCGGTTTTGAAGGGTTTACTATGCATGTATATTGTCTTCCATACCAAACAAACAATGGCAACTACTTATTGGTTTTCAATACGAATGCCAGTTTCATACATGATTATTCAAAAATATATCTTATTGATAGAGAGGGCAAAACAATATCAAAAAGCAAACATCCCATGAAGTATCTCCCGGGGATTTACTATGCAGGTTATGAATACCAGGAGAAGCCCGGGATATTGCTTGCCGACAGTGATGGAGCTATTTACCGAATAGCACAAGACCTGACTGCCAAAAAAATTGGTTCGACGTATCCGGACGCCGGTTTTTTGAGTTTTGGTATCAATAAGCTGTTGCTTGACGAAGGCACATATCCTGTTGTACCGCTCATGAACAATCAAGGAATGGCTTTGCTGTTTGGAAACAAACTACAATATATGCTCCAGTTCTATCATAATCCGAATGATTTAATAACTACCACACTGAGCCTTGTGAAGCAAAAGGATAAGGCTGATCGCTTGTTCATTTTTGGTAAGCAAATCAGTTATTTTTTTCAAATCCAATCCAATCCGATGTTCTACCTTCAATGGCTTGTTTTCCTATTGATTTTTGGGTTGCTCTATGGTTTGTTTTTTCTGAGCCGCAACATTTACAAAAAGCAATTGCTGCGCAACCAGGCGGCCGAAAAAGAAGTGCTTGAGTTGCAATTCCAGTCGGTAAGCAATCAATTGAACCCACACTTTATCTTCAATGCGCTCAATGCCATAACGGCTTCTATTTACCAGGAAAACAAGGAAGACGCTTTCAGGATGGGGGCCAGGTTTTCGAGTCTGATGCGTGAAACCCTATCGGGCAGTGAAAAAATTTCGCGGCCATTGGAAAATGAATTGGACTTTGTGCGCAATTACCTTGAGCTGGAGCGGTTCCGGTTTAAAAACAGTTTTGATTTCCAAATTGAAACAGATGAAAATGTGGACCTGCAAAGCCATGTTCCGAAGATGATTGTACAAACTTTTGCGGAGAATGCGGTGAAGCATGGTTTGCATCCCTTAAAGTCGGGAGGCAAGTTGCATATTCATATCAGGCAACATAAATAAA
>CAYTUA010000206.1:0-4030 GCA_964440855.1 uncultured Lentimicrobiaceae bacterium | reverse complement strand
CCCAAATGCCTATGAAAAAAATACAATTTGGCTTGTTATTGCTATTCGTTGCCTGCCAAAGCACAAACAACAGCAATCCTTACGGGCTTGAAATCACACAAACAGTAGCAGCTTACCAGCAGGAAATCCAACAGAACCCGGATAACACACTCGTCAACTTGAAGGATCATATTCCAGATATTGTGATTGACATGCGCTATGCAACAGCCAATAATTTTACCGGTGAGGTGGTATATGATTATCCGGCTGCCTTTGTGCGCAAGCCGGTTGCCGATGCCCTGGCCGGGGTGCAGCAAAGCCTTCGGTGGCAGGGCCTTGGCATAAAAGTTTTTGATGCCTACAGGCCTTATGCCGCCACTGTAAAGTTTTATGAGCTGATAGGCGACACCAATTTTGTGGCAGCCCCCTGGCATGGTTCGCGGCACAACCGGGGTGCAGCGGTTGATGTAACGCTTGTAAACCTGGAAACCGGCGAAGAGCTGCCGATGCCCACCCCATTTGACGAATTCAGCGAAAAAGCCAGCCCGGCCTATATGGATTTGCCAGAAGATGTATTGCAAAACCGGGCTATTTTAATGCGTATCATGGCTGAGTTCGGCTTTACTGTTTACCCCTCCGAATGGTGGCATTTTGATTATGAAGGCTGGGAACGCTTCGGTTTGATGGATTTGAAAATAAGGGAATTGGTGGATGCAAAGGATTGAGAAGTCTAAAATCAATAAAAAGTGATTTAAGATTGCAGATCAGCGATTGCAGATTTGGGGATTTCTGCCAGATCAAAAATCTTCAATCTTACATCAATTAACCCAATAACCGATAGTTAACCAAAAGCCTCTTGCCTGATTCCTGCAATTCTAATTTAGAATCATTATTTATTGTGTTTTAGGTGGTGCACTTTTTGCCGTGTTTGGCATTAATAAGTGAAACAAAGCTCCCCCGGCCGATGACCGTACATATTCTAAATGGACCATACACTATTTTTGCTAACTTGCAGGGCTTAAAAACCACTATGAATAGCCAACCAAGCCAGGCCGCAGCGCAGTGCCTGAGGCGTAGGGATTTGACTGAAACAAACAATAAAAAGGATGAGCCTCCATGATTGTTTGCCAGTAATTATGCCACGCAAACAAAACAAGTTAATTAATTTTACTTTTTATTGATTTTAAAATACATATCCATGAAGAAAAATTTCATATATATTGCAATGATTTCATTGCTATTGTTTTCCATAACATTTTCCTGCAAAAAGGAAATGGAACCAACCCAACAAATAACAGAAAAAAGTGTGGAATACACCGAGTTTGAGTTGAAACTGGCCAGGCAGCTGACAGATTTTAAAATCCATCTCGACAATCCCTTAAAATCAGATTTAACACAGTCCGTTGACAGTGCCAGATGGTATCTTGAGGCCTTGTTTAATGTAGAAAATGCCTATACTGAAGAACCTTACAAGATCAGCAGAAAGGATACCATTTTCCATGTTATGGCATTGGACGGCCAGGGAAATGCAAGATCAGAAGATGTTGCGGCCATGTACAACATCATGCTGCAGTCGCTGTCCGATTTGGAATATGAGATTGCCGACCCGAATATCATGCCGATTTTTGGCTTTCTGAGCTTGGTTGAAAACGATGACGATGAAGCAAGCTTTATGTTTATTATTGGCTTCGGTTTTTATTCGAGTTATTATCAACCTTTCACAACTTCCGACAATTGGCTCTTCGGCGGTATGCTGGGCAAATGCGATGGGACCCAACAGTGGGTTTCTGATGCCGGGCAAAAGCTGAAACACAAATTAAATAATCCAAATAGACTTTGGTTATTTCCAGGCACTTGGGTTGACTTTACTCAAAGAGAAGCTTTTTATTATGAATACCCTGATGTGAACAACGAAAACCCCGAAAGCAATGTGGATTATATGATTTATTACGAAGAAGCTTCCAGCCTGCAATGCCTCGAATATGACGAGTTGAACTTTTACCTGAGCAAGGCACATGAAATTTTCTATACCTATGACAACCAGTATCTGCCTAATACCAATCTGGTTGGGAAAAGGCCTCAAGGCAAGAATTTCGTCGAAATGGAAATCTGGACACCATCTGAGCCTGGTGTGTGGTACGAACACCGCTATTATATGACCTATGGTGTGCGTGTTAACCTGCCTTACGACAGATAAACCAGTTAAATTACAAGCCGGACCGCCTTTTGGGCGGTTCGGCTTTCATCCTTATTTAAAAATCTTCGCATGAATAACAATACTATTTATATCCTTATTTCCCTGCTCATTACCGTATTTCTATCACCTACGCCCAATAAGGCCTACACCCAAAACCCCCAATTCCAGGGCTTTATATCTGCAGATACCACCTGGCAGGCTGATACGCTCGAAATTACAGGCAATGTGCTTATCGATACCAATGTGGTGCTTACGGTAATGCCCGGCACATTTGTGCATTTCCTCGGTTACTACGCCATTGAAACCTACGGCACGGTGCGCGCCATTGGCACGCCTCAACAGCCCATTGTGTTCACCCGTCTCGACACATTGAACCATGCCGATACCTCTACCGTGGCAGGCGGCTGGCACGGCATCCGTTTTATGCCGCGCAGCGCCCCCGACACTTCCTTTTTCAGGTACTGCACCATCTCCAACGGCAAGGCCGTAGTGCCCGGCTCCTGGGTGCCCTATTACGACAAGCCCGGCAATATGGGGGCCAATGTGTATGCGGTGGGCTTTGGCAGCATGGTGTTCGAACATTGCTATATCGCCAATGGCAGGGCAAAATCGGATGGGGCAGGGCTGCACCTTCGGCAAGGCAATTATGTGTTGATCGACAGTTGCCACTTTCAATACAACCACACCTACTATACATACGGTGGCGGGGCTTACCTTGACGATATTGAATGGGCTGTTGTGAAAAACAGCTTGTTTAACCACAATACCGCCTGGTTTATTGAAGGCGGCTTTCAAGGTGGTCATGGTAGCGGTGTCTCTGTAAGGCATACGTGGGGTTTTCCAACATATACACTGATTGAAAACAACCGCTTTTTTAACAACAAGACCACTGCGGGGGCCATTTATGAGAGCTGTCCGTATCGGATTGATGTGATCGGCAATGTAATTTCAAATAATTATGGCAATGGAATAGCAAACGGCCACAGCGCGCCTACCACTTCTGTTTATGCCAATAATACGGTTGTCAACAACAAGCATCAGGTTTGGGGGGGCATTCGAACGGCATCCTCTCAATTAAAGCTGGTTAATAATATCATTTGGTGGAATTACAAAATTCCTGGCATATTGGATCAACAGATTTACCACGGCGGGTTCCCTCCCCCAATCGTAAGGTATTGCAATGTCCAAAAAGGTTTTCCCGGAGAGGGTAATATTGCAGACGAGCCCTTGTTTGTTTCGCCTTCGCCCGGGCAGTGGCCAAACCATGACGGTTTGTTGGCTGATTGGTCCTTGCTTGATGATTCACCGGGCATCAACAAAGGTGACCCTGATACGGCAAGTTATTATACGTCCACTTACGACATCCTTGGCAACCCCCGCATCTTTGGCGGGCGTATTGATATGGGCGCATACGAGAACCAAAACGTTTGGGTTAGCCTGCCCAATAACCCGTTGGTAAACGCCAGGATGCATGCTGCCCCAAACCCTTTCAGGGATGTGTTTGTGGTGGAGCTGTTCGGTCCCGAAAAGGTAAAACGCATCAGTGTGTACAACCAAACAGGCAGCATTGTCCGCCAAATGGAAACTTTATGGCATGAAGGCCTGGTAAGCATTGATATGAGTGGCTTTGCTTCGGGGCTTTATATGCTGGTGGTGGAGTATGAAAACGGAACAGTGAAAACGGAGAAGATGGTGAAGCAGTAAATATGAATAACAATCTCAATCTTATGAAAACACAACTTCTTATTGTTTTTCTTACATTATGCGTAGGAATGAAAGCGCAAAGCCTTACAGACACCCTATTTTGGTCAGGTACCATTGATATTTATGAAAACCTCTACATAGACGAGCAAA
>CAYTUA010000205.1:0-6902 GCA_964440855.1 uncultured Lentimicrobiaceae bacterium | reverse complement strand
GTCTGTTTTTTAGTAAATCAGACTTAAATAAGGAATTGTATGGTTGGGAGCAGCTAAATAATTACGTTTTTTCTTTCTTTAAGGTTTTGTAACTCTTCTGTTCAAGCGCATCAAGCAGGCACAGCCTGCAAGATAGTGAGACGTAGCGAATGCTACGTCCAACAAGTTGTCGAAAACATTTGCTGCGCATTTTTATCTTGCAGCATATGCTGCTTGAAACCTCGTTTTTTCTTTCCTTAAGGTTTCGTAACTCTTCTGTTCAAGCGCATCAAGCAGGCACAGCCTGCAAGATAGTGAGACATAGCGAATGCTACGTCCAACAAGTTGTGCGAAGCATTTGCTTCGTGATGTTATCTTGTAGCATATGCTTCACCAAAACAAGCTTAAAATAAATTGAATATTCCAAGCAAAAATAGAATGGCATTTGCAGAATTTTTGCAACAAGAGAAGTAGTGACTTTAATGATTTATCTTTAAATCATTATTATCGAGATGTCAGAATATGAAATCTAAACAATAGTCAATAGGGTCACTTCGCATACACTTTCCAGACCAGCATAGTTTCTGGCACTTGAATAAAGATAGTCTTCAGGATTGGTTACTATACCTGCCCTAACTGGGTTTTGATGAATATAATTCAGTTTTTGCATCAAAAATTCATTTGAAATAATTTCCTCAGGGTGGTTGTCATGCGTCCATAGCTGAAAAGTATTGTTGCGGGTGTGAGCACCAGCTGCATATTTAAAAACAAGCTCCATCCAAACCCTCCGGCTCTCAGTCTCTTCCATAAACTTTTCAAGTATTAGACTACTCGTATGTCTTTTCATATCGCGGATCGTATCACTTAATTTGCCTTCTTTACTATTGGCAATCAAATGTATGTGATTACTCATGATGACATAGCCAAAAATTTCAAAACCCTTATTTTGCTGGCAATAATTAAAGCTGTCAATAATGATATCACGGTATAATTGTCGGGTAAAAATATCAACCCACTGTACAATTTGAAAAGTTAAAAAGTATGTGGCAAATTGATCGTGTATTTTATAGCCTCTTGTCATAAAGACATTTTAGTACAACAGCACAAAGCTAAGCTTTAATTTATTTTAAATATTGTATATGAAAGTATTTTTTAGAAGCAGGTGCAGTCTAAGCGATAAGAAGGCGCAGCGAATGCTACACCTAACCAGAGCGTAGTCTTTTTGCGCTGTGCGAAGCATTCGCTTCGCGCATTTATCTTGCAGCATATGCTGCTTGAAACCTCGTTTTTTCTTTCTTTAAGGTTTCTTAACTCTTCTGTTCAAGCGCATCAAGCAGGCACAGCCTGCAAGATAGTGAGACGTAGCGAATGCTACGTCCAACAAGATGTGCGAAGCATTTGCTGCGCATTTTTATCTTGCAGTATTCGCTGCATCAACAGTTATAGGTTGCTTAAAATCGCCCAACTTAAATTATCTTTGCCCCTCAGAAATTGAGCGAAAATGATTGAGCAGTTGCTAAAGAAAGAAAGTTTGACACGCAATGAAATTGCTGCCTTATTGCAAGCAGAAGGCAGCGATAAGCAATTGTTGTTTGAAGAATCTGCGCGCATCAAAACCGAATTTGTTCAAAACAAGGTTTACTTCAGGGGGCTGATTGAGTTCTCAAATTATTGTAAGAAAGATTGCAATTATTGTGGCATCCGCAAGTCAAATGCCGCCATCAAACGCTTTAACCTGAGCGATGAAGAAATATTGGATGCCGCCCGTTTTGCCTATGAAAACCGTTACGGGTCAGTTGTTTTGCAGTCGGGTGAACTAAAAAGCCCACAGTTTACCAAACGAATTACCGGTCTGCTGGACAAGATTATGAAGTTGTCCGATGATAAACTACGCGTAACGCTCTCATGCGGCGAGCAAAGCTACGATACCTATCGTCAGTGGTATGAGCATGGAGCAAGTCGCTACCTGTTGCGTATCGAAACCACCAACAGGGATTTGTATTACAAGCTTCACCCCAACGATGCCTTGCACAACTTCGAAACCCGGCTTGAATGCCTCGATTTTTTGCGCAAAGCAGGCTATCAATTGGGGACCGGCGTGATGATCGGACTGCCTTTTCAAACGCATCTCGACCTGGCTGACGATTTGCTGTGGATGAAGGCACTCGATGTGGATATGGTGGGTATGGGGCCCTATCTGGAACATGAAGGAACACCCATGTATGCATTCAGGGATAAGCTGTTGCCGCTCAAGGAGCGGTTTGATCTGGCACTAAAAATGATAGCGGTGTTGCGTATCATGATGAAAGACATCAATATAGCTGCAGCGACTGCTTTACAATCAATTGATAAATTGGGCCGCGAAAAAGCCATTAAAATCGGTGCCAATGTGATTATGCCCAATATTACACCGGGCATGTACCGCGATTCGTATAAGCTATACGACAACAAACCCTGCACCGACGAAAGCCCCGAAGACTGCCAGGCTTGCCTCGAAATACGCATTGCTTTGGCCGAAAACCAAATTGCCTATGATGAATGGGGCGATTCGGCACATTATAGCAAGAAAGCCAACCGTTAAAATACAGAAGTACAAGCAATTCTATTTCCTGCTTTATATAGAATCATTATAAATAGCTGATTGATAATCAGATAATATCCTTTTTATGCTATTTTTGGAAAAATAGAAAAACCAAGAATATGGCATTATCCAGAAAACAATTCCTTCAAAACGTCGCCTGGGGAACAGGAGGCCTGGCTGTTATGGGCAATTTTGGCCTGATGAGTGCTCCTGTTTTTGCCGGTAATACAGTCAAAGCGATTGTTGTCGATTTCGATAAATGTGCCGGATGCCGCACCTGCGAATCGGTCTGCTCGGCTTGGAATAACAAGTATGTTATTGATGAACAACAGCTTGATGGGCTGGGCAATCCTTCAACATCCAACATCAAGGTTTGGCGTTACAACCCGCCTGTGGATGTACCGGTTACCTGCTTTTTGTGCCATGATACACCTTGTGTGGATGCCTGCCCTGTTGAGCCGGATGCTGAAACAGGACGCAAAGCACTTTACCGCGATGAAAAAAATCGTACCATCCTGTGCGATCATACCCGTTGTATCGGTTGTGAATCATGTGCCTCAACCTGCAGCACCGACCGTGGTGGGGTCATCTTTCCCGATGAAAACGGCCATCCCCGTCAAATGTGTACCTTATGTGATGGCGACCCTTCCTGTGTGAAATGGTGTCCCTATGAGGCCTTGCATTTCCTGGAAATAACGGCCAGTATGGAGCTACGCAGGCAAACACCAGAGCAAATTGCCACACAATTGATTGAACGATTTTATGAACTGAAAATGAGCGCGATATGAAAGGTGTAAACGGAAAAATTCTTGAAGTAAACCTTACTTCAGCTGAGATCAAAACGGTTTCTTTACATGAGTCAGATGTGAAACATTTCCTTGGCGGTAGGGGTTTAGGGATGAAGCTGTTGCATGACTATTTGCCCGGCCCCGGAGTTGATCCAATGGGTCCTGACAATCCTTTGCTGTTCATGCCGGGCTTGTTTTGCGGCTATCCGATCCCTTCTTCCTCGCGCATGACCATGGTTACTAAATCGCCCATGACCAGTCCCAAAACGAAAAAATATGCACACAGTTCAACTATCAGCTATAGCAATGTTGGCGGTTTTATAGGTGCCGAAATCAAATATGCCGGTTATGACGGGATAGTTTTCACAGGTAAATCAGAAAAGCCGGTTTACTTATTTGTTAAAGATGATCAGGTTGAATTACGCGACGCTTCAAAATTCTGGGGAATGGGTGCCCATGCTTTTGATGATGCCATTATTGAAGAGGTTGGTGACCGACAGTTCGAATCAGCCTATATAGGACCGGGTGCTGAAAATGGGGTTTTATATGGAAGCGTTATGTCAACATCGGCACGTGCTGCCGGCAGGGGTGGGACAGGAGCCGTAATGGGTTCCAAAAAACTGAAAGCCATTGTGGTGAAAGGAACAAAAACACCTGAAGTAGCTGACCATAAAGCCTATCTGGAACTTCTCGAAAAAGCACGCTTATCATTTGGTGCCGATAGCGAAGGTAAAACTAACTGGCGATATGGCGGCACGGCAAATGCCCTGCAACGCTCATCTGATCAAGGCAGTCAGGCAGTAAAAAACTATAGCGAAGGCACATTTACTGGAATTGAGAAAATTAATGCCCATACTGCACGCGAGAAGATATGGAAACGCGATTTTGCCTGTTTCTCTTGCCACCTGGCTTGTAAAAAAAGTGGTTTTGCCAAAGGGGCCTATGGAGGCATAGTGCACGAAGGTATTGAATATGAAACAGGTACCATGCTGGGCGCCAACCTGATGATTGATGATGTAAATGGCCTCCACCGGCTGATTGAAGTAGCCGATGATTATGGTATTGATATCATAACAGTAGGCAATGTAATAGGCTTCATGATGGAGTGCTACGAAAAACAGCTGATCAACCAGAATTTCCTGGATGGAATCGACCTAAAATGGGGTTCAGTGGATGCCAGCATGCAAATGATACTCAAAATTGGCAGGATGGAAGGTGTAGGTATAGCAGCCGGCAAAGGTGTAAAACATTTAGCAGAATTAATCGGGCAAGGCAGTTCCGATTTTGCCATCCATGTCAAGGGTCACGAACTGGCCGCCTGGAATGTGCAGGGCTATGCAAAACATTTTGGTATTTCATACACAACTGCCAACAGAGGTGCCTGCCACATGACCGGTGGTGCCTTGCCCGGTCAGAACATGAGTACTTTGCGTGATTCGATGGGGGCTTGCAGTTTTGCCTCCTCCTGGTACAAAGACGATTTGCATTACCGCCGTTTTATTGCTGCCCTTACAGGCCATCAGCTTACGGATGAGTCATTTGAACAAACAGGAGAGCGCATCTTCAACCTCGAAAAGTTACTGAACTACCGCGAAGGATTCCGGCGCGAGGATGATATGCTGCCCGAACGCTTTTTCAAAGACGCTTACACGCAGGGCCCTCAAAAGGGAGTTGTATTGTCGCATGAGGAGTTTACTGAAATCATGGATGATTATTACGAAAAACGGGGATGGGACCAACAAACAACCCAGCCTGCTGCCGAAAAGATTTCAGCATTGGGGCTGGGGTTTGTGGAGGTTTAGTTTAGGTATTGGCTATTTATTTGCCCAAATACTTATTCATCTAATTTATAAAGATATAGTTATTACACTAAATTGGTGTAAATTGTTTATGTGTGCCTTATCAGTTTTAACACACTCAATATACGCCCGTCTTTCATTATTTTAATGAAATACATACCAGGCGTAATATGGTCAACTGGTACTTGTGTCAGACTGCTGTTGATGCGGCCTTCTGAAAGTATTTTACCTGTGAGGTCAACAATCTGGTATTCCATGAAGAATTCCTTAGCGGCTACATTCTCGATTCTGACAAATACCTGTTCTTTAGCTGGATTGGGGAATAGATTGAACTCTAATGCGTTATAATGTGCTGTTAATACACTTTCAATCAAATCAAATTCTACATGAATATTATGATTTGCAACGATATTCACAAACTCATAACTATCCAATTCTCCCAGGTTTTCACCATTCACAATCACTTCAATTACTCCATAGTTTGGATTAGGTGCAAATGTGAATATCTGGCTGCTGCCATGGGCAACCACAATTTCACCAGCCGGTTTTATTTCTCCATATTCACCGGCAGAAGCATTGATAATATAGGTGTTGATGGCAAATGTAGCATGTATGGTATGGTTCTGGCTTATACTGGTGAATTCGTAAGATGGAACTGCACCCACGCTTACGCCATCCACCAGCACATCATCAATATAAAAACCTTGATCAGGTGTTATATTATATAGCTGGCTCAATCCGTGCTCAAGAGTTACAACACCCAATGGTTCAATACTTCCATTGTTGCCAGCTGAAGCCGTAATGATGTAAGTTTTAATGACAAAACTTACCTGGATGTAATGGCTTGTGGTAATATTGACAAATTCATAGGAGTTAACAGCTCCAATGCTCGCACCATCAACAATTACATCAGCAACTTCATAGCCAACATTCGGAATAATATTGAACAATTGGTTTGATCCATGATTTACATTGATTACTCCGGAAGGCTGAATAACACCTCCTGGGCCAGCTATTGCCGCAATGGTGTATGTATTAATAGCAAATGTTGCATGGATGGTATGATTTGAAGTCACGTTGAGGAATTCATAAGTTGGACTTGGGCCAATAGACACACCATCAATAATCAAGCTTTCGATGTGATAGCCATAGGAAGGGGTCAGGGCAAAGCTTAGATTGTTACCATGCTCTACATCAATAACTCCGTCAGGTGTTATGCTTCCATTGTCTCCAGCTGTGGCAGTAATTGTGTAGGTATTGAGCTTGAATGAAGCATGGATTGATTGGTTTCCCGAAACATTATTAAAAGTATAAGTTGTAACTGCCCCTACATTCACTCCATTTACTAAAACATGATCTACTTGATAATTATTAGCAGGAATAATCGTAAAGCTGATGTTTTCTCCATGAGGAACAGTTATATCCCCTGAAGGGCTGATCGCTCCGTTAGGCCCTGCGGTGGAAGCTATGGTATAGGTATTTAGGGTAAAATTAGCAGTAACAGATAAACTCTCTGTTACATTCATATCGGTTCGCGGGTTGACTGTTAGTCCATCGCTCCAATCAACAAAATGGTAATTCAAATCAGGAATTGCTTCAACAGCTGTGCCGTTTTCTCCATGCGCGACATTTTGGGCGGTATTTCCTGAAATTATACCATTAGGGCCTGCCAGATATGTGAGTGTGTACATTATTGGTAAAAATTCGGCATGAATGGTGTGGTTCGAAATCACATTGATAAACAGGTAGTTGGAG
>CAYTUA010000204.1:0-3194 GCA_964440855.1 uncultured Lentimicrobiaceae bacterium | reverse complement strand
TACCAGGCACTTAAACCCGCGCTCAAAGCATTGTTTCTTTAGCGTTTTAGCAAAATTGAGGTCGTCCTCAACAATTAACATGGTTTTATCACCGGCAGCAATTGATTCCCTGTCGTCGGGAATAAAAACGATTTCATCTTCCTGGTCCAGATCAGTTGAAACCTCTTTATGCTTTTTGGCTAGGGCAGGAGCAGGTGTATTTTGCGTTTGTACGGATAGCATATTTTCGTCTTCAGGCTGCTCATCCGGCGTTTTATCAAGCTTGAGAGGCAATACGATCGTAAAGGTGGAACCTTTGCCTTCTGTTGACTCCAAATGAATTTCGCCACCCAAAAGACGGCACAATTCGCGTGTAATTGAAAGTCCAAGGCCGGTACCACCATATTTCCGGGAAATGCTGCCGTCAGCCTGTTGAAAAGCCTCAAATATCTCCATCAATTTTTTCTGAGGAACTCCTATGCCCGTATCTTGGACGGCAATGAGCAAACTATTCGATACGTTTAGAAAGTCATTTTTAAATTCAAAGTTTGCTGATGGCTGGCTGAACAGTATTGAAACACTGCCTTGTGGCGTGAATTTTAATGCATTGGAAACAAGATTCTTAATAATTTGATCGAGGCGGTGCTTGTCGGTTATGATGCTTTTTGGCAGTCCTTTTTCAATATCAATATGGAAATCAAGTCCTTTTTCTTCTGCCATATGCTTGAAGTTGTTACGTGCCTGATAGGCAATATCTTCAAGGCGAACTGGCTCAGGTGTAATGGTCATTTTTCCCGATTCAATTTTTGAAAGGTCGAGGATTTCATTGATCAAATTGAGCAGGTCGTAGCCACTGGCATTGATTATGTTGGCTGATTCTATCTGTTCGTTGGTAAGGTTTTTCGCTCTGTTTTCGGCCAGATCGCGCGAAAGAATAAGTAAGCTGTTAAGTGGTGTGCGCAGTTCGTGCGACATATTGGCCAAAAACTCTGACTTATAGCGACTGGTGAGTTCCAGTTGGCTGGCTTTTTCCAGATCCGTGTTTTTTTCTGTTATGGCCTTCCTTTGTAGTTCAAGGTCGTGTGTGCGTTCTTCCAACTCTTCATTTGTAACGCGCAGTTCCTCCTGCTGTTCCTGCAGTTTTTTTTCATTTTCCTTTAAGGCTACTGCCTGTTCTTCGAGTTCTTCATTAGAAACACGCAACTCCTCTTGTTGGGTTTGAAGCTCTTCGGACTGCTGTTGAGTAGTGGCAAGCAATTCGCTCATTTTTAACCGGGATATGGCACTGTTGATGCTGATGGCTATGCTTTCGGACACATCGTTGACCAAATCGATGGCATATTTGCCAAATGCTTTGTATGAAGCCAGTTCTACAACGCCAAAGACTTGTTTGTTGTGGACCAATGGGAAAATCAATAGCGCATTGGCAGCTGTTCGTATCAATCCACCACTGATAAAAGTCCGATCCGGAGCAAGCTTGTCGAGGTGCATTATTTTGTTGTCAACGAAAACCTGGCCCACCAATGTTTCTCCAGGACTAAGGTGTTCTTTGGCTTGCGCTTTTTCAAGGCCATATTTGCTTTGCAACACAAGTTGACCACTTTCTTTTTCAAAAATGTACAAGGTGCCAAGTTGGGCATCAAGGTAATTGGCTAAAAAAGTGAGCGTACGATCCGAAAGCTCTTTGAGGGCTTTGTCGCCCTGAATTTCTTCGCCAAGTTTGCTTTTGCCTGTTTTTAGCCAATCCAGTTTTTTTTGTTGGCTTTCATTTTCGGCCAAAGCAGTGGTCATGCGGTTCAGAGAAATAGCCAGCTCATCCTTTTCCGATTTTGGCTTTATCACGGCTTCATAGTGCCCGTCGGCCACTTTTTTAGCATGCGAAACAATGGAGGCCAAACTCTCCTGCAATAGGTTAAATGATTTGATTAATGATGCTGTTTCATCTCTTGCATCAGAATGCAACTGCTCTACCAATGCACCCCGCGACATGGTTTCGAAGTTTCCTACTAAACTTTGAATAGGTTTTGTGATTGCCCTGGAGATTCTTAAAGAAAGCATCACCACAACAACCCCTGATAATAGGATTAAGAGAAGCATAAGTACAAAAAGCAGCTTCTGTCCATAACTGCCAAGGTCGTGCAGGGCCACTGCAAAAGCATCATATTCAACTTGAATTTCAGCCAGTTTTTGCTGTAAATAGTCTTCGTTTTCGGCAGAGGGGTTTTTAGTATAAGCTTCCATGGCCTTTACAACTTCCACCCCCGTAATGTATCCCCTAAAAGCTGTTTCAGTGGCATGTTTGAACCGTTTATCGCCTATTGCCAAAAACAGTTTAGAACGCGAGCCCAGCAATCTTGCGTTTTCGGGTTTGTTATCAAGCACTTCATTCAATTCCTGAAGCAACACGGCATAATAATCATCCGTACTGTTGGCCTTGGCAATGCTATCAATTTTACCAAATGTGAAAGCCATTTGATTGGCATAAACTACTTGATTAATAGCTTTTTGTGGATTAATATTTTCGGGTTTGTACTGGTAGCGGTAAAAATCAATAACACCTTGCTGAAAATAACTCATATGAATGCGTTCTGCATTGGTCAGGATATTAAGGACTTGAAATGTGCCAAAAAAATAGCTCACACCCCAGGCGATCATAAGCAGGTTGGCAATCGCTATAAGGGTGATCAAGTATAGCTTATACTTGATTGTCAGGTTTTGCAGCAATCTGTTTATCATGGCATTTATAATTATCACCTATTTATGAAATGCAGTCTTGAGTCCATAGTCTTGAGTCCATAGTCTTGAGTCAACAGTCTTGAGTCATGACTCACGACTCACAACTCCTATTTATACAACCACACCCGCAGCAAAGAAATCAATTTTTCTGTGTCAACAGGTTTTGACAGGTATTCATTGGCACCGGCAGCGAGGCATTTTTCGCGGTCATCTTTCATCGCTTTGGCAGTGAGGGCAATAATGGGCAGTTTCTTGTACTTGTTTTGTTTCCTGATTTCTTTCATCGCTTCATAACCATCCATTTCGGGCATCATTATATCCATCATAATCAGGTCAATCTCCTTGCTGTTCTCTTCGAGTTTTTTGAGGCCTTCGCGTCCGTTTTTGCCAATTATCACTGATATATTGTAATTTTCGAGAACGCTGGTCAGGGCAAACACATTGCGCATATCATCATCCACTACAAGAATAGTTTTGTT
>CAYTUA010000203.1:0-4214 GCA_964440855.1 uncultured Lentimicrobiaceae bacterium | reverse complement strand
TCTTGGTCTTCGTACTCCTGCTAACAGGTGTAAGACCACTCGCAGCACAAGACTATCCAGAAGAATACCTCGGTTTACCCGGCGACAACCTGAACCTTTACGCCGTAATGAACCTTTTTCAGGAGTCGGAAACACTTGAAGGTTTTGAAAGAAGCCTGAACGATCCCGAAACCATGATCAACAACCTCGACTTGAACGGAAACAACCTGGTTGATTATATTATGGTATTAGACTACCAAGAAGACAACATCCACAGCATTGTATTGCGTGTTGCCCTGAATAAAAATGAATTTCAGGATGTAGCGGTGTTTACTGTTGAGAAATTCCGCGATGGATCAGTGCAAATACAGCTCATCGGTGATGAGGCCCTTTATGGCAAAAATTACATCATCGAACCCATATATGCCGAAACTCCAAATCCGGGTTACACAGGAACCGTTACACAGCAAACTACGTCGAGCAGACGCAATGTAACAGTGGTACACACCACCTATTACGAAGTGGCAAGCTGGCCTGTAATTGTTTACATCTCACGGCCCACTTACAGGGTGTACCGCTCAAGCTGGGGCTGGGGCTATTATCCTACCTATTGGTCGCCATGGGCACCAAACTACTGGCACTATTACTACGGATACCACTACAACTGCTACGATCATTACTATGCCTACTACCGTCCGTGGAGGCATCACCGCAGCAGGCATTATCACCACACTTATTACGCAGGTATCCGCACCTATTCGCCTACAGTAGTCGTAAATATTAATAAGGGAAGCTATCGCCAAACCTATAGCAGGCCTGAAAGAAGGAGTGATGGCGAAAAACTTTATGCACAAAGACGCGCAAGTGGTTCCACCACCTTGCCTACAAGAAGCAGGACTGCATCTGCTGAGCAAAAGAGACAAAGTGCCGGACAAGCTACACCTGCAAGCACAAGGGCCAGTAAGACAAGCAGTGAGGTAAGGTCAGCACCTGTTAGAACAGACAACCCAACAAGGGTGGCCCCGCGTCAAAGCACAGACGTAAAACGGCAGCGCCCTGAAGCGATTCAGCAGAAAAGCCGGCAGGTGGAAACACAAAGACCTGCTACTCCCAAAAGGGAAACTTCTGTAAGGACTGAAAGGACTCGGGAAAGCAGTGCCAAAAGCCGCGAAATAGCAAGGCCGGCACCAGAGCGGACAACTGCACCGGCAAGAAGTGTTGAACGGACAGCCCCTAAAAGGGAACGGACAGCCCCGCCTGCAGCCCCAAAAGTTTCTACCTGGGAAAGGTCTAAACCTTCGTCGGTACAAAGTTCGAAACCACAAAGGTCGGCAAGCCCTGCTCCATCGGTTCGTTCTGCTCCCGACCGAAGTAGCAACAAAGCTGCCACAAGAAGCAATAAATCAAGCAAGGGCAGTAAAGACGACAGTGGAAGCAGCAAAAGAGGAAGAAGATAATCCCTTGATGAAAATTATTTAAAGCAGCCGGCACACAACGCCGGCTGCTTTTTTTTTGCCGGTTTATGGCTTGTGGGCATTCATGCCTGCCATTGCGGAAAATCGTAATTTTGCACCATGAAGCAAATCGAAATCATGGCCCCGGTGGGCTCCTACGAATCCCTTATGGCTGCTATACAAGGAGGGGCCGGCTCGGTTTATTTTGGCGTTGGCAAGCTCAATATGCGCTCCAAATCATCGCGGAATTTTACACTCAAGGATTTGCAGCAGATTGCTTCTATTTGCTCTGAAAACAAAGTAAAAAGTTATGTAACCATCAATACAGTTGTGTTTGATGAGGAATTGGACGAAATGCACAATCTGGTTGATGCAGTCAAAAACAATGGAATTTCCGCCATTATTGCATCGGATCAGGCGGTGATACAATATGCGCGAAAGCGTGGCGTGGAAGTGCATATGTCAACCCAAGCCAATATAACCAATATTGAAGCCGTAAAATACTATGCCCAATTTGCCGATGTGATGGTAACTGCCCGCGAATTGCAAATTGGTCAGGTAGCTGCTATAACCAAAGCTATCAGCGAGCAACAAATAAAAGGCCCTTCCGACGAATTGGTGCGCATTGAAATATTTGTTCACGGTGCCCTCTGTATGGCTGTTTCTGGCAAATGTTACCTCAGCCTCGATTTGATGAACTCTTCGGCCAACCGGGGTGCCTGTTTGCAGCCATGCCGCAGGGCATACAAGGTTGAAGACAGCGAAAGCCAAATTGAAATGGAAGTGGATAATGAATACATTATGTCGCCCAAAGATTTGAATACCATTGCTTTTCTGGACAAAATTTTGGGTGCCGGTGTGGAAGTTTTAAAAATTGAAGGCCGTGGCCGCTCGCCTGAATATGTCAAAGTTGTAACGCAAGTTTACCACGAAGCGGTTGAAGCCATTCAAAAAGGAAATTATACGCAAGAACTTGTAGCAGCCTTGAATGATCGTCTCAAAAAAGTGTATAACAGGGGCTTCTGGGATGGGTACTATCTGGGCCGAAAGCTGGGCGAATGGACTGAGCAATATGGTTCGCAGGCCACACAGCAAAAAGTATATGTTGGAAAAATCAATAACTTTTTCCAGCAATTGAATGTGGCCGAGATTAAAATGGAAACACAGTCCCTCACAGTGGGCGATAAAATCCTTGTGATGGGCCCTACCACCGGCGTATATGAGGACCAGCTGAGTGAGATCCGCGTTGACCTGAAACCAGTTGATGAAACCATAAAAGGTGAGCATTGTTCCATTGCTGTGAAATCATTGCTGCGAAGGGGCGATAAGGTATATAAGCTTATAAATCGTTTATAGTATTGATTTTTATCATGAATACATGCACTCATAAATTGAAGTAAACTGACAACAATATGATTCATCAAAACCTGCACACACATACCCATTATTCTGATGGAAAAATGCCCCCTGTCGATTATGTACATGAAGCAATCAGGCAGAGGATGAAAACACTGGGATTTTCGGACCATTCTCCGCTTTCATTTGATAATCCGTTTTCCATTAAAATGGAGTCTTATCAAGATTATTGTCGCGAAATCAGGGCCTTGAAAAAACAATTTGAAAACGAAATTGAGATTTACCTTGCGCTGGAAATTGATTTTATCCCGCTGATGTCCGAAGACTTCAAAAGCCTGAAAGAGGCCGGAAGCCTTGATTATGTTATCGGGTCGGTACACCTGGTGGGACAGGGGCGGGAGGACCAGCTATGGTTCACCGATGGCCCTTATATTGACACCTACGATCAGGGCCTGCAAAAATTTTATGGAAACGATATTCGTAAAGGCGTGAAAGCATTTTACGAGCAAACCAACCGCATGATTGAAAGCCAGGAGATGGATGTTATTGGTCATTTTGATAAAATAAAAATGCACAACCAGAACCGGTATTTTACGGAAGACGAAAGATGGTACAAAGAACTGGTGATGGAAACCCTTGGGATGATCCGCGATAACAAACTGATTGCCGAAATCAATACCCGTGGAATATATAAAAAACGCTGCGACAGCCTGTTCCCTTCTCCCTGGATCATCAAGGAAATGAAAAAAATGAATATTCCCATCATCATCAGCTCCGATGCCCACCAGCCTGTTGAATTGCAGATGCTTTTTGCGGAAGCTGTTGAAGCGGCCAGGCAGGCCGGATATACCGAAACGATGATCTTTGGAAAGAATGGATGGAATAGTTCAAAGCTCTGAAAGTATTATGGAAACAGCAGCGCTTGCGGAATTTTATAAATGACAATTCTAAATTGATAAACTACTGTTTAGATGGGTGAAATCATGTGATTGTTTGGTGTATTATCCATAATAAATCCTAAATTAGCAGCTTCAAAAATACCCAGATGACGAAGCAAACTAAAAAAACTGTTTTTGTGCTCGATGGTGGTGGCACAGGCTTTAAATACTCTGCCGTAAGGGACTACAAAGAACTTATGAAACCCTTTACCGTTCCGGCATCCGGAAACAGTTTAGAGGAAATACTGAATAAGCTTGTTGCCGGTTTTGAAAAAGTGAATGAGATGTGCAAATGCCCACCCGATGCCATCAGTTTTTGTTTTCCGGGTCCGGCTGACTACGAAAATGGTATCATCGGTGATTTGGAAAACCTGCCCCATTTCAGGGGGGGTGTTGCCTTGAAAGCCATGCTGGAAGAAATTTTTCATGTGCCGGTTTTCATCAATAACGACGGGGATTTATTTACTTATGGTGAAGCCATCAGTGG
>CAYTUA010000202.1:0-3328 GCA_964440855.1 uncultured Lentimicrobiaceae bacterium | reverse complement strand
ATCCAAGCAGGTGTTGAAAACCCGGGAAAAGGGAAGCGCTTCACCAGCCTTGCCGGAAATCTTGCCCATTTGTGCACAAACTTCAACTATGAATTGCCTGCGCAACTAACCGCCATTGATTTGGCCATGCAATTGCACCCCACACCAGCTGTTTGCGGCCTTCCGGCTATGGATGCCAAAAGGGAGTTGCTCCTTACGGAGCCTCATGAACGCCGTTTGTACAGTGGATTTTTGGGGCCGGTAAAAAACAATGGCTCGGCGCAATTGTTTGTTAATTTACGCTGCATGCAAATCATTGGCAAAAAGGCTTACTTATACGCAGGTGGTGGTTTAACCATTGACTCTGAGCTTGAAAAGGAATGGGAAGAGACGAAAAACAAAGCCGAAACAATGCTTGCGGTAATTCAGGAATAATTCAAGACCTTTGTGGCATGATACACGACAAAACCGGATTGTTGCACCTGGCCGAAATAATGGCCAAGCGGGGTATAAAACACCTCGTTGTTTCCCCCGGTTCGCGCAATGCCCCCATCGTAAGTGTTTTTTGTAAGCATCCTGCATTTAAATGCCATACGATAGTTGATGAACGTAGTGCGGCCTTTTTTGCCTTGGGCATGGCCCAGCAATTGGGGCATACAGTAGCCATTGCCTGCACATCGGGATCTGCTGCGCTTAATTATGCACCGGCTGTTGCCGAAGCCTTTTACCAGAAAATTCCCTTGCTCGTGCTTACAGCCGACCGTCCCATTGCCTGGATCGATCAGGGCGACGGCCAAACAATCCGGCAGCAGGATGTTTTTGCCAACTACATTAAAAAGAGTTTGCAACTGCCTCAATCAGTCCAAAACCAAGATGATTTATTATACAACGACCGGCTTGTAAGTGAAGCATTGAACGCTTGTGAGTACCCGCTGCCCGGACCGGTTCATATCAATATCCCCTTTACGGAGCCTTTGTATGGGTTTGACCAGCAGGTATATACGAAACCCAAAGATTTTACTGTTTTACCTGCTCAAAGCCTGATTTCAGATAAAGAAATTAGCCAAATAGCCAATGACTGGAAACGGTTTAAGAAAAAAATGATTTTGGTGGGGCAGATGGCACCCAATCAACGGCTGGAAAAACAATTGGCCGCACTCAGCCGTTTTTCGGATGTAGTGGTTTTAACAGAAACAACGTCCAATGTAAACCATCCCGGTTTCATTGCCTGGATCGACCGCAGCCTTGGAGCTGTTCCAAAGGATGATCCCGCTTATGCGCCTGATCTGCTGATTACCATTGGAGGAACCATTGTATCGAAACAGATAAAAAGTTATTTACGGTGCGCTCCAGTACAGGCCCACTGGCATATTGATCCGGTGGAATGGCAGATGGATACCTATCAGAAACTGACCTTGACCATTCCCCTGAAAGAGGAGTCCTTTTTTGACCAACTGATGCCAAAAATTCAAGCCATAGAATCATCCTTCAGCCATGCCTGGAAGCAGCTTGCGCTAAAGGCGGAAAAGAATCATCAGCGCTTTTTACAAAACTGCCCCTATTGCGACCTGAAGATTTTTGAAACAATTGTACAAAGCGTGCCATCGGGCTATGATATACAATTAGGAAATAGCACGCCTGTGCGTTATGCTCAGCTGTTTAGCTTTCGCGAAGCCTTTCGTTTCGACAGCAACAGAGGCACAAGCGGCATTGATGGAAGCATTTCAACAGCAGCAGGTGCGGCTTATGCAACAGGCCAACCTACCTTGATGATCACGGGCGACCTGGGGTTCTTTTATGATTCCAATGCCCTTTGGAATAAGCATTTACCAGCCAATTTAAGGATTGTTGTAATCAATAATGGGGGAGGAGGCATCTTCCGTTTTATTCCGGGGCCGGACACAAGCGGTTTGATGGAGGAATTTTTTGAGGCACAGCACCATACTTCTGCTGAGCATATGGCCAAATCTTTTGGGTTGGACTATTATGCTGCAAACAATATAGATGAGTTAAAGGATGCATTGGTGTCTTTCTTCAAACCGGCTGAAAATGCTGCTATTCTTGAAGTTGTGAGTCCGGCTTCTACGAGCGCCGACACCTTACGTGCTTATTTTAAGGCGCTTGCTGTTTGATTTTTTAGCATCACTTTTCGAATATAAAAAACGCCGAACACTAATGCCCGGCGTTTCCCTTTTCAACCAAACCAGTTTATTGAATGATTAGTTTTCGGTGCTCAATAAGATTATTACGTTCTAATTCAATTATATACAATCCCTTGCTTGCTAAATTGAGTTTTAGTTCAGGCATGTTGACCGTCTGCTGCAGGACGATACGTCCGGTGGCATCCATTACCTTAATACGGTCATTATTTTCGAGTCCGTTTATTGTAAACTGACCATTGTTTGGGTTGGGATAAACGCGCCACGCATTTGAAATCAGCTGATCAATGGCTGTAATGGTTGTTTCCATGGTTGCAAGCATCGAAACACCATTCATATGAAAAGTTCCATCATGCTGTGGCATGGATTCATCATAGGTTACACTGAGCTCATATTCCAAACCCGATTCCTGGAAATAGACTTTCCAATAGATAGTTTCGCCAAATGTAAGTCCTTCTTTTTCGGCAGTTGTAGGGTCATCACCATAAGCGGTGATCATGAGATAACCATTCTGGTAACCAACCACACCGGCACAGTGTGGCACCCCATCCTGATGATAAAATACGCCAATCATGTCGCCGGCACTCATTTCGAGATTGCTTCTTGTCATGGTTTCCACGGGAATATAAATATTGTGCGAAAAAGCAGTCGGATTGAAATTCCAACCATCGGGAACGATCATGGTGGTGTCGTTGCTGACGAAGACGGCAGCAGGCATACTTTCCCCTTCGGGATAAACGGAGGAAACTTCATAAAGATAACCACCCGGTGCTTCCAATATATCCGTCCAATTGGTTTCGGAAATGGCATTGGCAAGCGTGCTGCCGTTGCGGTAAACATTGTAACCAATCAAACTGTTGCTAACCGACCGCTGGCTATTTTCAAAGGCAAAAGCAGCGGTTTCAAAAGGTGCTGTCATAGTCACATTTTGCGAATAAGTTACAGGCGAAGGCACTGCCTGGGATAGCACCACACTTGAATCACCTTCCGAAACCCAGCCCCTGAGGTTCCAGTTATAGGGCAGGCCATAGTCGGTGAGGAAAGTCCATTCACCGCCTTCAATGCGCACCAGGTCGCCTTTGCCAGTCTCTGCCGGACCAAAGTCAACGCCTGATGAAAAATAGATATCCTGTTGTGTAAGTTCGTAACCTATCCACAAATAGTCATCTGCATTTATGGCCAAGGCTTGA